>JANNRO010000694.1:0-4035 GCA_031401505.1 Planctomycetia bacterium | reverse complement strand
AATCGTGCCCTGCAACTTGTAGAGGCCGTGTTCCTCGACGAACCGAGTGTGGGGCCATTCTGCGTCCCTGAACGGCTTCCCGCCTGGCATGTTCTTCCGTTGTCCACCACGCGTCGCGAGCAGCTTTTGGAGCCGCTCGGCTCGCGCCCGCTTGGATGAACATGCCAGGCGGGAAGCCGTTCAGGGACGCAGAATGGCCCCACACTCGGTTCGTCGAGGAACACGGCCTCTACAAGTTGCAGGGCACGATTCGCTATCCAAAACGGACGCAAGCCGCATGAACATCGACCGATCTTCGGTAAGCCGTGTGAGGGAAACCCGCACGCACGGTTTGACAGGGGGTTCTTGGAAACGGGATCGTGTTCGCGATTACCGCGCCTAGGATCTACCAATGCGTCTCCCCCCCCGAATCGCGCTCCTCGCCCTCGGACTTGTCGCCGTCGTCTACAGCGCCGCGTCGTTGACCGGCGGGTGGCTCGGGACGCCGCCGTGGTGGTGGACGGAGACGCAGGCCTCCGACGTGACGGTGTTCGGTGCGACGCAACGCCTCGGACTCGAGGAACTTCGCAAAGGCCGCGAGTGGATCTCGGGCGACGTAATCGTCGCCGGCCTCGCGGTCGCGGCGTTCGGCACGTTATCCCGGCGGCACCGGGAGCGAGTCGCGTGAACCGCACCGCCCGGCGCTCCCTTGTCGTCGTCGGCCTTGCCGTCGCCTTCTACGGACGATCGACGTTGACGGGTGGGTCACTCGGAACGCCACCGTGGTGGGAGCGGCGCATCCCTGAAAGCGAGTGGGGCGCCGAGTTCGAGCGAATGCAGCGGCCGGGGGCGATCCACGACACTCGCGAGGAATACGACGGCCCAATGTTCGAGTTCCCGACCGCGATCTTCCGCGCGCGGGAGGGCCGCGAGATCGTGTCGTGGTCGGTCGTCGCCGTCGGACTCTGCCTCGCCGCGTTCGGCGCTTGGCCACGTCGCCGCCAATCGCAGGGCGCCTTGTGAACCGCGTCGCCCGCGCAGCCGCCCTCGTCGTCGGCCTCGCCGCCGCCGTCTACGGAATCGCCAGGCTGAAAGGCGGGTGGCTCGGCCTTCCGCCGCGTTGGGCGACGAGCGATTCCGCCGCGATCTTCGCCGACGACAGTCGGATTCCACCGACGCCGGGCGTCATTACGATGGTGGGCTACATCGAGCCGCCGTTTCGCGGATTTCGTCCGGGCGCCCGAGATTTGACTTCCGTCGGCATGATCGTCGGGGGCGTGAGTTTCATCGTGACCGGGGTTCGGTCTCGCCGGCGACCTACCGCGACGACGTAGGCACCTTTCGACCTCACCCTCACAATCCGTCCTCCACGCTCGACGTCAGGAAGCGGATCGCTACGCGACGAGTCCCGTAGCGGACGCGCGCGCCTGCGCCGCAACGATCGTCGCCATCACGTGCTCGAGATGGTCGACCAAAAACAAATTGCTGCTTCCGTCACGGGTGGTGACGCGGAGCCGATCGTGAGCCCCGCCGTTGAGCAGGTTCCAGTTACGTGGCGACCGTTCGACCACGGTGATTTCGTTGAGCGGTGCACGCCAGATCTTTCCACAAAGCAAACGCCAGATTTTCCCCAAAAGCAAACGCTCGATGCGGCTCGGCCGAAACACGAGGCGATGCGTCGTCAGCTCCAGCTTGCCGCCGACGAAATGGAAGCGCGACGTCGAGCGACAGGCGAGCCAGGACTCAAGAAGAGACTCGTCGGCACCGAGCGGATCCGGCGAGTACCACAAGTTCAAGAGTTTCACGCTGTCGCTCCGTTGCGCGCGGGCGCAGCCGCCACGACCTCACGAACGCAGTCTACACCGCCACGACCCTCGCCAGCGTCTGCATGTGCCTCCGGCTCCTGCACGGGCGATGCCCCTCCGCGTCGAGCGCCGAGTCCTCACCGTTGCGAGCGCCGACGAACGCGCCCCCCAGGCCAGCGGTTCCGCAACTCGGGGTGACTGAACGCCCCGCGAGGCAGGTCGGACGGTGATTCCGGGCTGGTTGTTGGGACTCGAGCAGATTCCGATTCGCCGTGGGCTCTCAAGGTTCAGCGAGTTAGGTCGATCTGATATATAGATAGCCTCGTCGTAGGCTTTCCTCCATGAAGCCCGAACTCACCCGCAACGAGATGCCTCCGGTCGAGCGAGATCTGCGCGCTCGGGCCGCCCAGCTCCTTCAGGGCGCGGGCCTCCTGCACGGCAACCTGTTCGAACTCGAGAAGGTGTGCGGGCACCCGACGTGCAAGTGCGCCCGGGGTGAACGCCATCAGGTGCTTCACCTCCATCGGCGCCGGGGCGGGAAGCTTCACCAGCTCTACATCCCCCGCTACCTCGAGGAGAAGGTGCGGCGCTGGGTCGAGCAGGACCACGAGCTGCGAGAGATCCTCAGCCAGCTGTCCGACCTCGTGTGGGAGCAGGTGCGTTCGATGAAGACCCGAAAGAAGTCGGAGTAGGCCATCCTCGGCCGAGCGCTCGACTACGGCGAGCGGAGGTTCGGGGTTCATCGTCAATTGTCCGGGATCGAGGACGGTCGCAAGCGACCGCAGATTCCGACGGGCGTCGTGCTCGACGCGCTCTACCTGATGCTCTTCGGGCGGATCGGGAGTCTCAACGGGCTCGCCCAGACGCGCCCGAGCGCGTTCTGGTCGCGTCGGCTCGGGTGCCGGCTGCCCAGCGCCGACACGCTGGGTCGCGTGATGACCGGCGTCGATCCGGACGATTTCCGCGAGATGCTCTACGAGTTCTACCGGACGCAGAAGGCGTCGAAGGCGGTGCCTGCGCCCTTCCACGGCCTGATCGCGCTGGTGGTGGACGGGCACGAGTCGATGTCGAGCGATCTGCGCCAGTGCCCCGGGTGCCTCGTGCGCAACATCGACGTCGGCGGGACCAAGCGCGCGCAGTACTACCATCGCTACGTCGGCGGGATGCTCGTCGGGGAGGGCATCGCGATCTGGATCGACATCGAGCCCCAGCGAGCCGGGGAGGACGAGGTGGCGGCGGCCACGCGGCTCGTCAGGCGGGTCCATGAGCATCTGCCCCGCTCCTTCGACGTGGTCGCGGGCGACGGGCTGTACGCCCAGGCTCCATTTTTCCGCGCAGTGCGAGCACTCGGCAAGGACGTCATCGCGGTGCTCAAGCGCGAGGAGCTTCTCCTGACACGCGAGGTACGAGAACTCTGCGCCCAGATCACGCCCCCGACCCAGGTCGATGGAACCTGTTCCGCCCAGTACTGGGACCTCGACCACCTC
This sequence comes from Planctomycetia bacterium, assembly GCA_031401505.1. Taxonomy (GTDB): domain Bacteria; phylum Planctomycetota; class PLA2; order PLA2; family JAEUHO01; genus JANNRO01. The sequence continues at coordinate 764 of JANNRO010000694.1, read as the reverse complement.
ACGCTGGGCGAAGGCGAGGGCGTGCCGGTTCGCGTCGTGCGCTCGATCGAGACGTCGACCGTACGCCGACAGCGGACGCATCAGGTCGAGGAGCTGAGCCGCGAATGGCTGTGGGTGACCACGATCGAACGAAGTCGCCTGTCCACGCGCGGCGTCGTCGACCTCGGCCACGGCCGCTGGGTCATCGAGAACGAGGGGTTCAATCAGATCTCGTGCGGCTGGGCGCTCGACCACATCTACCGGCACGATCCCGTGGCGATCGAGGCCCTGACCCTGCTCGGGATGCTCGCCGCGAACGTGGGACAGGCGTTCTACGACCGGGACTTGAAGCCCGACGTGCGAAAGCGAACCACGTTGACCCAGATCGTGAGCCTCATCGCCGCCGGCATCCGCCTCGGGCAAGACGCCCGAGGCGCGTCGCCCTGACCGCTCCGCCCGCCCGTCGAGCGGTCGGCCACGGCGTCCTAAACCAAGGGACCTCGGGGACGCGCGCCTTCAGCGAGAGATCCACGCGGAAATCGAGTGCGACGAGCGCGTCACGACCCGCCGCCGACGTCTCCCGAACCTGATCGACCACGAATTCCGCCCCAAGTACGCCACCGACAACGAGTTCCCGCCGAAGCTACGGAATCGCTGTTGCCGAAGGGGTCCCCTCGGCGAGGCCTGCCCGTCGTCGTTACGATGAGGGTGGTTCTCGTCCGGGGGGTCGATCCATGCAGCGTGCGCGTTTCAAAGGGTCGTTCGTGATCGCCGCGGCGGCGTTC
>JANNRO010000693.1:0-4531 GCA_031401505.1 Planctomycetia bacterium | reverse complement strand
CGCGGCCCTTCGCCTCGACGGACGTGTTCTGCTTCGGTCCGCCCGACATGGCGCTCGATCGCGTGCCGAAGGGGTGCCTGCCTCCGCGCCGGCTCATGAAGGGCGTCGTCTCCGGCGTGCGGGACTACGGGAACCGGATGGGGATCCCGACGGTCAACGGCGCGATCCTCTTCGACGCGCGCTACGTCGGCAATCCCGTCGTCTTCTGCGGTTCGGTCGGCATCCTGCCGAGGACGCGCATCGAGAAGGCGGCGAAGAAGGGCGACGTGATCGCGGCGTTCGGCGGACGCACGGGGCGCGACGGCATCCACGGCGCGACGTTCTCGAGCGTGGAGTTGCACGCGCAGAGCGAGACGGTCTCGTCGGGCGCCGTCCAGATCGGCGACGCCATCACCGAGAAGAAGGTGCTCGACGTGCTGTTGAAGGCCCGCGACGAGGGCCTCTTCCATGCGGTGACCGACTGCGGCGCGGGCGGCTTCTCGAGCGCCGTCGGCGAGATGGCCGAGGAACTGGGCGCCGACGTCGATCTCTCGAAGGCGCCGCTCAAGTACGCGGGGCTGCGCTACGACGAGATCTGGATCAGCGAGGCGCAGGAGCGCATGGTCGCGGCGGTCTCGAAGGCCGACTGGCCGCGTTTTCGCGCCATCTGCCAGGCCGAGGACGTCGAAGTCGTGGCGCTCGGCACGTTCACGGGCACGAAGCGACTCGTCGTCCGGCACGGCAAGACGGTCGTCGGCGACCTCTCGATGGAGTTCGTGCACAAGGGTCTGCCCAAGGTCACCAGGAAGGCCGTCTTCACGCGGGGCGGTGGCGCCGAATACTCGGGCCCCGACGTCATGGACCAGACGCCGATGTTGAAGGCGCTGCTCGCAACGCCCGACATCGGGTCGAAGGAATGGGTGATCCGCCAATACGACCACGAGGTGCAGGCGGGCGCCGTCGTGCGACCGATCACGGGACGGGGCGACGGTCCGTCCGACGCCGCCGTCGTCGCGCCGAAACTCGGCTCGATGCGCGGCGTCGTGTTGTCCAACGGCATCCATCCGCGGCTGGGCGACATCGACCCCTACGCGATGGCGTGGGCGGCGGTCGACGAGGCCGTGCGCAACGCCATCGCGGTCGGCGCATCGATGGATCGGCTGGCGATCCTCGACAACTTCACGTGGGGTCGTACCGACAAACCCGATCGTCTGGGCTCGCTCGTGCGCGCGGCCGAGGGCTGTCGCGACGCGGCGCTCCACTTCGCAACGCCGTTCATCTCGGGCAAGGACTCGCTCAACAACGAGTTCCGCACGGAAGACGGCGACGTGATCGTCGTGCCCCCGACGCTGTTGATCTCGGCCATCGGCGTCATCGCCGACGTGCGCAAGACGTGCACGATGGACCTGAAGCGGGCCGGCGACTTCGTCTATGTCGTCGGCGAGACGTACGACGAGTGCGGCGGGAGCCATTGGTACGGCGTGCTCGATCTGCTCGGCACGAACGTCCCGATCGTGCGCGAGACGGCGCGCGGCGTCTGCGTCGCGCTCGAAGGCGCGATGTCGCTCCAACTGCTCCGCGCCTGCCACGACCTCTCCGACGGCGGACTGGCCACGGCCGCCGCCGAGATGGCGTTCGCCGGCGAACTGGGCCTCGACATGGATCTCGGCAGCGTGCCCGGGCCCGTGCGTCGCTCCGACCGCCTCCTCTTCAGCGAATCCACGACGCGCTTCCTCGTCGAAGTGGAACCCGAGAAAGCGGCGGCCTTCGAGCGACACATGGCGACGGCGCGGGTTTCGATCGGTCAGGTCGGACGCGTGACCGAGACGCCGTGGCTGACGATCCGCTCCGTCGGCGGCGACCGCGACGTGGTCGCCAGTTCCATCCGGGACCTCGCGGCCGCGTGGCGCAACGCCCTGCCCTTCGGACGGGAACCATCGGCGGCGGCGGAGGTCGTCCGATGAGCAAGGCCAAGTCCCGAACGGCAAAATCGAAGTCGAAGTGGAACGCGAAGCCCGCGGCCCGTCGGACGAGAGCCCCGTCGCGCGTTCGCACCGGCGCTCGCCGCGGCGCGGCGGTGACGCCCTTGATCCTCGTGCTTCGTGCCGCGGGCACCAACTGCGATCGCGAGACCGCGTTCGCCTTCGAGCAGGCGGGGGCGAAGACGACGACGCTCCACGTCAACGAACTGGTGAAGCGGCCCGGCCTTCTCGCTGACGTCCACGGCCTCGTGATTCCGGGCGGATTCAGCCACGGCGACGACCTCGGTGCCGGGACCGTCTTCGGTTCGCGCATCCGGTCGCACTTCCTCGGTGGCATTCGTCGGTTGGTCGACCGCGGCGGCGTCGTGCTCGGCATCTGCAACGGGTTCCAGGTGCTCGCCAAGACCGGGCTCGTCCCGGGCTTCGACGGTTCGGTCGATCGGACCGTCACGCTCGCGTCCAACACGTCGAACCGGTACGAAGACCGCTGGGTGACGCTCGAGGTCACGACCGACCGCTGCGCGTTCCTTCGGCGAGGCGAGCGTTACGAGGTGCCCGTCGCGCACGGCGAGGGGCGCCTGCTGCCTCGCAACGACGCGATCCTCGCGAGACTTCACCGCGATGGCCAGGTGGCCCTGCGCTACGTCGGGCCCGGCGGCTCGCACCCGGCGGGGTATCCCTTCAACCCGAACGGCGCGGTGGACGACATCGCGGGCATCACCGACCCGACCGGCCGCATTCTCGGATTGATGCCGCATCCCGAGCGCCACCAGTTCCCGTGGCAGAGCCCGCGCTTCCATCGCGAAGGACCCGCCGCCACACCCGACGGCCTGCGCATCTTCCGCAACGCCGTCGATCACTTGAGGCGCGCGTTCTGACCGTCAGGCGGCCCTAACGTCGACGCCGCAACGGCTACGGACGCCGCCCCTTGACGACGCGGGGGATGCCACCGAGGTCCGAATCGACGGCCACGTCGCGATAGCCCGACTCCTCGAGCATCGACTTCGCGGCGGCACCGTCACGGTGCCCGATCTCGATCGCGAGCAGGCCGCCCGTCCGCAACGCTTCGAGCGCCTCGCGCGCGAGCGCACGCGCGAGGACCAGCGAGTCGTCGCCGTCCACGTAGAGGGCGGCCGCGGGTTCGTGGTCGGCGACGCCGCGGGCGAGCGACGGGTCGCCACGCACGACGTACGGTGGATTCGAGAGCACGGCGTCGAGGCGACCGAAGGCGGGCTCGTTGCGCAGCGGCGCAAGCAGGCATCCCTCCCTCGCGTCGAAGCGGTCCGCGACCCCGAGCCGCGCCGCATTGGCCTTCGCGACGCCGAGCGCGGCCGCCGACGTGTCGCTCGCGAACCCCCGCGCCGCGGGCACCCGGTAAAGCACCGCGATCGCCACGCACCCGCTGCCCGTGCCGACGTCGGCGAACGTCGGCTGCTCGACATCCTTGAGGTACGCGAGCGCCGCCTCGACGAGCCCCTCGGTTTCCGGACGGGGCACGAGAACGTCGCGCGTGACCGTGAACTTCAGCGAGAAGAACTCCTTCTCGCCCGTCAGATAGGCCACGGGCACGCCGCGCGACCGCTCCCGCACGACGTCCCGAAGGCGAACCAGTTCGGGCTCGGCGAGCGGTCGGTCGTGCTGGAGGTAGAGATCGAGGCGACGGATGCCGAGCGCGTGCGCGATCAGGATCTGGGCGTCGAGCCGTGGCGACTCGAGCCCCCGCGCCTCGAACCAGGCGGTGGTCTTCGAAAGGACGTCGAGAAGGGTCGTGGTCAGGGCTTGGGCGTCTCAGGCGCGCCGGAGTCCTTCTTCTTGCCCTCGCGGGCCAGCCGACGAGCCTCGGTCGCCTCGTTGGCGGCCGCCATCTTCTCCTTCGACTTCGCCGCACCCGCCGCGAACCCGCCGACGACGCCCTTGATGATCGACATCAGGATGAGCGCGCCCGCGAACGTCAGGAGAAGCTGCGACGAGGGCACCGCCCGGAGCTTGCCGAGCCACGCCTCGACCCAGTTCATGTCTTTGGTCTTCTCCGCCCACATTTCCCACGCCGTCGAGCCCATCGCCCGGTTGAGCGACGTCAGGCCGACCTCGAGCGCGAGGACGCCGTTGAGGAAGAACGGCCAGACGATCATGCGGCGGTGGAGCAGGTTGAAGAACGCGACGATGATCCCGTACAGCGCGATCGCGAACATGAACGAGCCGCGGATCGTGTCGAGCCCGCCCAACGCCTCGGGCGCGGGCGCCGTGTAGGTCGTCTGCTCGATCTGCTTGGGCGCGTTGGGCGGGAGCGTGGCACCCGGGGCCGCGACGTTGTCGACCATGACCGTGTGCGCGATCATGGCGCCGGCCGGGTAGCGCTGCGTCCATGACGACACGCATCCGACCGCGATCAGGATCGACGCGAAGAGGAAGAGAAAGTGCTCCTTGAGCGCCGTTCCCCATCCGAGTGCGACCACGCCACCGCAGTCGTGGCAGCGGTAGCTGCCCGCGTGGATCTCGCTGCCGCAGTAGCAGCAGTGGCGCATATCGTCGCCGTCGTCCTCAACGACGCGCGCGTCGACGGTCGGTCC
>JANNRO010000692.1:0-2321 GCA_031401505.1 Planctomycetia bacterium | reverse complement strand
TGGATGCCGACGGCGCTCCAGCACCTCGATCACCCCGAGAGCGAGCGGTCCGACGTGATGCGGGGCCTCTCGACGTACGTGGCGGCGTCCGCCGAAAACGGACGGGTGTTCGCCGACCTCTACGCGAAGTTGCCCGTCGACCGTCGCGTCCTTCCCGCCGACCTCGTAGCGAAGCTCTCCCCCGTGAAGTGACGGCGTCGCGAGTTCGCCTCCGGAGAGTGTCTGACACTCTCCGGAGGCGAACTTCGTCGGAGTGCGGGGTAGTCTTCCGCCCCTCGGCACGGCGGAGGCTCGTTCATGTCGCACGGTGGTTCACGACGCGTCGTCATCCTCGCCCTGGGGGCCAATCTGGCGATCGCGCTCGCGAAGCTCGCCGCCGCGCTCGTGACGCGCTCGGGATCGATGCTCGCCGAGGCGATCCATTCGTTCGCCGACTCGGGCAACCAGGGGCTCCTGCTCGTCGGCGATGCACGGGCGCGCCGTCCGCTGAACGTGCGCCATCCGATGGGATACGGGCGCGAGGCCTACTTCTGGGCGATGCTCGTGGCGGTGCTCCTCTTCACGATGGGCGGCGTGTTCTCCGCGTACGAGGGCTACCACAAGCTCCACGACCCCGAGCCGGTCTCCTACTTCGGAATTGCAGTCGCCGTGCTCGTCATTTCGCTCGCGTTGGAGGGCTACAGCTTTCGTGCGGCGTGGCACGAGGTGAATCGAGTCCGCGGGAAGAAGCGCCTCTTCCAGTGGGCCCACGAGACCGGCGACGTGAATCTGCTCGTGGTCGCCTTCGAGGACTTGGCCGCGCTGCTCGGGCTCGCGATCGCGCTCGTGGCGGTGGTGCTGACCTGGATCACGGGGAACCCGCTCTTCGACGCGGTGGGCTCGTGCGTGCTCGCCGCGCTGTTGCTCTCCGTCGCCGTGTTCCTCGCGTCACAGGTGCGACGCCTGATCACCGGGCACGCGGTCGACGCCGAGCGACGCGCGGTGCTCGACGAGGTGTGGAAGGCCCACGGATTCACCGTGCTTCGCCTCGCGGCCGTGTGGGCCGGACCGAACCAGATGACCGTCGCGGCCAAGGTCTGCCCCGCCGATCAGACGATTTCGGCCGCCGTGCTCATCGAGCGCTTGAACGCCGCCGAAGCGGTCGTCCGCGAGCGGCTTCCCGAGGTCATCATGCAGTTCTCGGAGCCCGATCAGGTCGACTGAAACGCCGGTCGGTGGAACCCCCTGGAAGAAAAAGAGGGGAGATACGGATGCGAGTCGAGGGTTCTTACGCTATCGAGCAGCCGACCGGCGCCGGGACGCTAGCGGGTTCGGAAGGGGGCGACCGCGTGAAAAAAACATCAAAACTGCAGTCTCTGCACCGCCATCCGCCGTGCGGAGCGCCGCTACCGGTGCCCCGGAAGTTCGGTCGAGCGGTGGTGGAACCGAACGGATGCGATCCCCTCGTCGCGGAGCGCTCGGAGGACGGTGAACACTTCGCCGTACGCGATGCGCACGCGCTGGGGGCGCGCGATGTCGACGACGGAAGTCGCGACGGTCGAGTCGGAACCGAGCGATTCCCGGATCAGTGCGCGGACGCCGTCGTAGGTCGCCCAACTCGTCCGCCAACGCGAAGGATCACAGGGGCTCAGGCGTGGCTCGCCATCGCCGTCGCCGTACTCGTTGCATGTCCTGGCCATCGTGACACGCGACGTGAGCGGTGTTCCTTGAAAGGCGTCACCGCCCTCGATCTCGAGGCGGGCCCCCAGGACTTCATCCGGCAATTCGCCGACGGGCACGTCCGCGTCGCGCTCGTCGAAATCGAGATCGTTCGCCACGAGCGGTTCCGACGCACCGCACAGACCGAAGCGAACCCGATGCATGCGTACCGGCGGCCAGGAGGCGACCTCGAGGATCCAGAGCGCATGGACCCACGGCACCGTGTGCTCGACGACGACGTCGAGTACGAGACCGGACCGGCCCGTCTCATCACGCGCTCCGGCGACGGCCCGCCGCGCCAACTCGTCACGCAGTCGATCGAGCGCTGCGATCTGCAACGCTTCCTCGGACGACGCCAAGTTCCCGAGCGCACGGTCCGTCTCGCCCGCAGCCGTCAGGGTGAGCGTCCCGTCGGCGGCGAGTACGACGCGCCCGCCGGACGATTCGGCCGTCGCCTCGCGCGACGGCGACTCGGCTGGCCGTCTGCCGAGCAGGACCCATGCGCCGATTGCAAGCGAGACGAGTCCGACGACGCCCCACGCGGCCATCGGACGCGGGTCCCGTCGCGCATTCGTCTGGTGATCGATGGTCATCGCTCGCTTCGGGTTCGTACGGCGCCCGTC
>JANNRO010000691.1:0-2098 GCA_031401505.1 Planctomycetia bacterium | reverse complement strand
CCGCCGCAAGCCTCGACGACGCGACGGAAACCCTCGCCCTTCTTGGCCAGGATCTCGTAGTTGCCCTTCGCCTCGGCTTCGAGCTTCGCGAAGATCGCGCTCGCCTGCCCCTCGGCCTCGATGCGGGTCATCGCGGCGGTGGCCTCGGCGTCGACGATCGCCTTCGCCTTCGAGGCCTTGGCGGCGGCTTCGAGTTCGGCGCGCTTCTCCTGCTCGATCTTCTGGCCGAGCGCCTCGGCCGTCTTGGCCTCGGCGGTGTACTGCGCCTGGCGCACCGACGCGTCGGCCTCGCGCTTGCGGGTCTCGGCGCGCTGGTAGTTGTCAGCCTCGACGACGCGGAGGTTGGCCTCGACCGTCGAAATCTCCGCCTTCGCCCGGTTCTCGCCCGTGACCGCCTTCGCGTTGGCGTCGGCGACCGCGATACGCATCTGACGCTCGGCCTCCTTCACCTGGGCTTCCTGCTCGAAGGCCGCCGTGCGCTGACCGACCTGCTTCTCCTTCTCGAGCTCGGCGATGCGGACCAAGCGTTCGCGCTCGGCCGACTTGACGCCGATCTCCTGGAGCTTCTCGGTGTCGGCCACCTGGATCTGTCGGTCGCGCTGGGCCGACGCGACGCCGATCGCGCCCTTCTTCTCCTGTTCGGCCACGTCGATGCCGGCCTGCTGGATCGCGGTCGAGGCCGCCTTGCGCCCGATCGCCTCGATGTACCCCGACTCGTCGGTCAGGTCGGTGATGTTGACGTTGATCAGCACGAGGCCGATCTTGCGCAACTCGGGCTCGAGCGAGCGGAGGATGCTCTCCAGGAACTTGTCGCGATCCCGGTTGATCTCCTCGATGCCCATCGAGGCGATCACCTGGCGCAGCTGGCCGAAGATCATGTCCTCGGCCTGTCGCGTGATCTGCGAGTTCTCGAGGCCCAGGAGGCGGATCGCCGCGTTGTTCATCGTCGCTTCGTCGGTGCCGATGGCGACGGTGAAGACGCTGGGCACGTTGACGCGGATGTTCTCGGCCGAGAGCGCGCCTTTCAACGGGATCTCGATCTGCATGGGATCGAGCGAAAGGAAGTCGTAGTCCTGGATCAACGGCCAAACGAACGAGCCGCCGCCGTGGAGGCACTTCGCCGACTCACCGGCGCGCACCTTGCCGTAGATCACGAGGATCTTGTTGGACGGACAGCGCTTGTAGCGCTTGGCGAGGAAGATCAGGAACCCGAAGACGACGAGCGCCCCGGCGACGATCAACAGGAGCGTGTACTGGTTGTCTACGAGCGCAGCGAACGTCATCGATGTCTCCGGGTCACGAGCAAGCGAGAGTGGGCGGAAGAGGCGCGGTCAGCCGACGACCGAAATGACGTCGAGCGCGCCGGTGCCCGCGAGCCCCAGCACGCGCACGGCGGCGCCCGTCGGAATCTCGGGGCCGGCCGTCACGGCCTCGACCTCGACGGAACGTCCTCGGACCTCGACCGTCACCTTGCCGGGGCCGACCCGCGCGGCGGGAATGCGCAGGTAGACCTTGCCGGTGCAGCCGACGGCGTTGGCGAGATCGACGTTCCCGCGCGATTGCAGGCGCGCGAGCGAGGCCATCAGGAACGCGACGACGAAAACGGCGATGCCCCCCGCGATGACCGCGATCGCGAGCGCCACGAAGTCGGACAACCCGGCCTTGTTGGCCGCGAGCCCGGCGAGCCCGAAGAACGTGAGGCTCGAGACGATCGCCTTCAGCGACAGCCACTTGAGGTCGAAGATCCCCTGATCGACGTGGCCCACGTCGTGCCCCGCGAGGTCGCCCTCGCCGTGCCCCATGTCGTGGTCCCCCGCACCACCGAACACCATCATCAGGGTCTGGAGCACGAGCAGCGTGCCGCCCACGAGAGCGCAAATCTGGTAGACGTCCGCCATCCAGTCCATCGGAATTCGCCGCCTCCTCGAGGAACGCGCACCGGATCGTACATCCCGGAGGGTTTGCGAGGCGATGGAAGGTCCTCGAACGGAATCGCCCGGGCAGGAATCCCCGTTTCGGCCTAACGTTTGCGGAACTTCCAGCCGATCTCCGCTCAAGCGGGGTTCCGCCTCGGCGGGCCGTCCGCACGGAGGCCACC
>JANNRO010000690.1:0-5449 GCA_031401505.1 Planctomycetia bacterium | reverse complement strand
CGCGGTACGACGAGATCCGCCGCGTCGGCAAGCAGGCGCTGCGGGCGCTGGGCATGGGCACGGGGCTCTCGCACATGGAATGGTTCCAGCGACCGGATGGGAGCGTCGCGGTGTCGGAGGTGGGGGCGCGGCCGCCGGGGTCGCAGATCTGCTCGCTGGTTGGTTACGCCAACGACATCGATTTTTACGGCACGTGGGGGCGGCTCGTCACGACGGATTCGTTTACCAAGCCGGAGAGGAAGTATGCGGTCGGCTGCGCGTATCTGCGCGGGCTGGGAGAGGGGCGGGTCGCGCGGGTCCTCGGGATCGAGGACGCGCGGCGGGACCTGGGGCATTTGATCGTCGAGGCGAAGCTGCCCGAGATCGGACAGGCGCCGTCGGGCGGATACGACGGCGAGGGCTATGTCATTTTGAAGCATCCGTCGACGGACATCGTCGAGCGGGCGCTTCGGCGGCTGGTGAGTCTCGTGAAGGTCGAACTCGCGTGAGCTGCGTCATCGATTGGCGGACGGGTATTCAATCCGACGATTGCGCGTCGGGGAGGGAGGCTTCGTGAGGACCGTCCTGTTCATTTCGCCGGGGTACCCGGCCGAGATGCCCTTCTTCACGCGCGGGCTCTCCGAGCAGGGCGTGCGCGTCGTGGGGCTTGGTGACCAGCCGCAGGGGGCATTGCCCGAGTTGGCCCGCGGTGCGCTGTCGGAGTACTTGCAGGTCAAGAACCTGTGGGACGAGGCCGCGACGGTCGAGACGGTGCGGCGGTGGGCGCCGACGATCGGGGGCATCGACCAGGTCGAGGTGCTCTGGGAGCCGGGCATGCTGCTCGGCGCGCGAATTCGCGAGGGGCTCGGAGTCGCGGGGCTCTCGGTCGCCGAGACGGTGCCGTTTCGGGACAAAGAGAGCATGAAGCAGGTGCTCGACAAGGCGGGGCTGCGCACGCCCAGGCACCGTCGCGCAACCAGTGAAGCGCAGGTGCGGGCGGCGATCGAGGAGATCGGCTACCCGGCGATCATCAAGCCGATCGCGGGCGCGGGGTCGGCCGACACGTACCGGTTGTCGGGGCCCGAGGAACTCGAGGCATCGCTCTCGAAGGTGCGCCACGTGCGCGAGATGAGCGTCGAGGAGTTCATCGAGGGCGAGGAGTACACGTACGACACGGTGTGCGCGGACGGGCGCATCTTGTTCCAGAACATGGCGTGGTATCGGCCCAAGCCCTTGACCGCGCGGTCCAACGAGTGGATCAGTCCCCAGACGATCGGGGTGAAGGACATTTTGCAGCCGAAGCTGGCCCCGGGCATCGAGCTCGGCAAGAAGGTGTTGAAGGCGCTCGGGTTCCGCTCGGGCTTCACCCACATGGAGTGGTTCTTAACGCCCAAGGGCGAAGCGGTGTTCGGCGAGATCGGCGGGCGGCCCCCGGGGGCGCGGTCGGTCGACATCATGAATTACGTGTGCGATGCCGATCTGTTCCGGGCCTGGGGCGAGGCGGTCGTCCACGGGCGGGTCTCGCAGACGATCGAACGCAAGTGGAACGTCGCGCACGTGTGCAAGCGGGCGCAGGGGCAGGGCGTGATTCGGCACATCGAGGGGCTCGAGCGGTTGCGGCACGATTTCGGGCCGTATCTCGTCCACGTCGTCCTCCTGCCGGTCGGCACGCACCGGCGGGATTGGAAGCAGACGCTCATTTCGGACGGGTTCTTGATCATGCGCCATCCCCATCTCCAGACGGCGCTTGCGATGGCCGATCGGGTGGGAACGGAGCTTCAGCTTTACGCGAGCTGACGCTCGCCGAAGGACCCGCCATGGGGCAGACCCAAGGACTCGACGCCGCCGCCGACAGCGAGAAGCTGCGTGAATTCATGCAGCGGCTGCTCCAGGACATCCGGGCGCTCGAGAAGATGATCGAGGACGGGATGATCGAGGAGGGGGTTCGGCGCATCGGTGCCGAGCAGGAGATGTTCCTCGTCGATCGGGAGCTGCGGCCCGCGTCGGCCGCGATGCAGATGCTCGAGCGGCTCCAGGACCCGCACTTCGTGACCGAGGTCGCGCAGTTCAACCTCGAGTGCAACCTGGATGCGTTTCCGCTCAAGGGCGACTGCCTCTCGCGGATGGAGATGCAGTTGCTCGGGCTGATGGAGAAGGCCTACACGGCGGGCGAGGGGATCGGCATCACGCCGGTGTTGACCGGCATCCTGCCGACGGTGCGAAAGTCCGACCTGGGCCTCGAGAACATGACGCCCAATCCGAGGTACTTTGCGCTCAACAACGCGCTGACGAACCTGCGGGGGAAGGCCTACGAGATCTCGATCAAGGGCGTCGACGAGCTGATGATCCAGCACGATTCGGTGATGGTCGAGGCGTGCAACGCGAGCTTTCAGGCGCACCTTCAGGTGGGCGCGTCGGAATTCGCGAAGATGTACAACATCGCGCAGGCGGTGACGGGCCCGGTGCTCGCGGCGTCGACGAACTCGCCGCTGTTCTTCGGCAAGCGGCTTTGGCACGAGACGCGCATCGCGGTGTTTCAGCAGGCGGTCGACACGCGGGGGTCGCACTCGCAGCAGCGCGAGCGGAGTCCGCGGGTCGACTTCGGGCGCGGGTGGCTGAAGCACTCGGTGCTCGAGCTCTTCCGGGAAGACGTCGCCCGGTTTCGCGTGCTGCTCGCGGCCGAGGGGGTGACCGATCCGTTCGAGGCGATGGCGCGGGGCGAGGTGCCCGACCTGAAGGCTCTCCGGCTCCACAACGGGACGATCTACCGCTGGAACCGGGCGTGCTACGGGATCTCGAACGGGAAGCCGCACCTGCGCATCGAGTTGCGGGTGATGCCGTCGGGGCCGACAGTGGTCGACGAGATCGCGAACTCGGCGCTCTGGTGGGGATTGATGCAGGGACTTGCGTCCGAGGTCGGTGACGTCACGACGCGCATGTCGTTCGACGACGCGAAGTTGAACTTCCTTTCGGCGGCGCGGCACGGGCTCGCGGCGCAACTCCAGTGGTTCGACGGCGAGACGATGCCGGCGCAGGCGCTCTTGCGCGACAAGCTGATTCCGCTCGCGCACAAGGGGCTCGTCGACAGCGGGGTCGATCGCAAGGACGTCGACAAGTACATGGGCATCCTCGACGCGCGCGTGCGTTCGGGGACGACGGGGTCGCGGTGGATCCTGAAGTCGCACTTCAACCTGAAGGACCACGGAACGCCGGGCGAGCGGCTGAACGCGATCACGGCCGCGATCGCCAAGCGCCAGCGGGCCAACGACTCGATCGTCCACTGGCCGTACGCGCGGCTCGACGAGGCGGGGGGGTGGAAGAAGAACTACCTGAAGGTCGAGCAGTTCATGTCGACCGACCTGACGACGGTGCATCCCGACGAGGCGCTCGATCTGGTGGCGAACCTGATGGTGTGGGAGCGCATCCGCTACGTGCCGGTCGAGGACGCCGAAAACCGTCTCGTGGGGCTCGTCTCGTACCGGCATCTCCTGCGCGTGATCGCCAAGGGCATGGTCGAGGGGCGCGGGAAGCCGGTGCCGGTGTCGGAAGTGATGCAGAAGCAGGTGCGTACGGTGACGCCCGAGACGCCCACGCTCGACGCGATCCGACTGATGCGCGATCAGCGAATCGGCTGTCTGCCGGTCGTCAAGGAAGGCCGTCTGGTCGGCGTGCTCACCGAGCGCGATTTCATGGACATCGCCGCCGAACTCCTCGAGCAAAACCTCTCCACGTAGTCGACGAAACGTAAGGTTTTCTCGGAAGTGTCAGACACTTCCGAGAAAACCTTACGTTTGAGGGCTACGTGGGGGAAGGCTACTTGGCGTCGGGGTCGGGGAACACGACGTCGTCCTTGGTGCCGAGCTGGCGGTCGGGACCGCGGGACGTCAGCAGGAACTCCGACGTTCCCGAGCGCAGGATGCGGTACTCGTAGTGCTCGCCCCAGGGGTCGCGCGGCACGTGGACGATCAACGGCACGTTCGTTCGCTTGCTCGGAAGCGCCAAATGGGCGAGCGTCGTCGGGAGGTCGTGATACTCGAGGTAGTAGAGGTCGATCGCGGCGGCGAGCGTGCGCTCGGCGACGCGCGCGGCTTCGACCTCGCCCGAGGTCTGCGCCTCCGTGTGCGCCGGCAGCGTCGACGAGGTGTCGCCCCGCTCGATCAGTTCGATCAACGGCATGACGAACGCCGAGCGCGTCGCGGCCCCCGTGGTCTCGGAGATCTTGCGCGTCAGATCGAGGAGGGTTTTCGTCTCGTCCCAGCCGGTGATCGCCTTCGCCTCGCGGATCTGCGCCCAGACCGGCCAGTCGGCGGGCCAGTTGTCGGACACGTCGATCAGCGCCTCGAGGCCGTAGGTGTCGAGCGCGACGACGGGGTCGACGCGTTTGCGCATGGCCGCCCCGGCTTTCAACAGCCCCGCGCGCTGCTTGGCCGTCCACCAGCGTCCGACGGAGGCGGGCGTGCCGTCGTTGGCGAGCGCGGGGATCGCGGGCGCGCCCCCGACGAAGAGCGCCAGGAGCGAGATCGAGACGAAGTGGACGATTCGCATGCGGAGTCTCCCGAGGAGGGCGACCGGTAGAGGTACCACTCGCGGTCGGGTTCGGGTCCCGATCGATCACTCGTCGTCCGGGGAGCCTTCGACGACGAGATCGAGCACGGTCGTCGCGCCGGCGCGGACGACGATCGGGTGGACCGAGACGACGCCCGCCTCACGCAAGCGTGGTTGCTCGAACAGCACGACCTCGTAACTCCCGGGGCGACGTAGGACTCGAAGTTCGCCGGCCCCGTCGGTCTTGTAGCGCCGTACCCACGAGATCGGCGAATCACCTCTCGGCGCCGAATCCCGTACCCCGAGCGGGACCAAGCGTCGTCGTCGCCCCATGGGATCGCGTGCGGTCACGAGAATCGTCCCCTGTCGATCCACCCGCAGTTCGACGGCATTCGGAATTCTTCGAGCACGGCGTCCCTCGGAGTCGCCCTCGACTCCGATCCAGGCCCGACCACTCGAACCGTCCGCTGCGACCGCGACGACGTCGATCGTTCCCGAGTCGCCGAACCCCGTGAGGACGAATCGGCCGTCGACGTCGCTGACGGTCTCTAGGAATCGACTCTCGTCCTCGAATGCGGGCCACCCGGCCTCGTGTCCGCTCACGTACGCGCCCGAGATTGCGGCGCCGGAGTCGTCGACGACGCGCCCGAACACCGAGCACCCGAGCGTCGGTCGCAGTACGCTCGGCCCGTCCCCGCCGTATCTGCGACCGGTCGGCACTCGGAACGCAGCCATGCCGTCACGGGGGTCCACGCGAACGCCGCCGTGCACGAGAGCGTGTGCTGACACGAGCAACTCCCATCGTCCGGTGCGGGAGACGTACGGCGGCGACGCGATCAATTCGGCGAACTCGCTGACGTGCATGAATTCGCAAGGTGGCGCGCCGGCGAGTGGCTCGACGACGAATCGCGCGCAGGCCCGTCGC
>JANNRO010000689.1:0-3141 GCA_031401505.1 Planctomycetia bacterium | reverse complement strand
GTCAGGCTCTTGGCGCAGGGAA
Organism: Planctomycetia bacterium; assembly: GCA_031401505.1. Lineage (GTDB taxonomy): Bacteria > Planctomycetota > PLA2 > PLA2 > JAEUHO01 > JANNRO01. The sequence goes on along the minus strand of JANNRO010000689.1, from coordinate 3,119 downwards.
AGCCCCGGTGCGTCTCGCGACGGTGGCCGGGCGCTTGCGCACAAAAGGAGACGCGAAGGAAGCGTCCCCGACCGTCACATGGGTTATACTCCGGGTATGAAAACTGCCGTGTCAATCCCGGATCAGGTGTTCGCCGACGCCGAGCGGTTGGCGCGCAGGCTCAAGAAGTCTCGAAGCCGACTCTACAGCGAAGCCTTGGCGGAGTATGTCCTTCGCCACGCGCCGGACGAGGTGACGGACGCCCTGAACGCGGCGTGCGAAGGATTGACCGGTTCCGGGGACGGGTTCGCCTCCGCCGCCGGCCGTCGCATCCTTCGGCGATCGACGTGGTGATCGCGCAAGGAGAGACCTGGTGGGTGGACCTGCCCGAGCCCGAGGGCTCGGAACCGGGCTTCCGTCGACCGGTCGTCGTCGTCCAGAGCGATCCGTTCAATCGGAGTCGCATCGCGACCGTCGTCTGCGTGCCGCTGACCAGCAATCTCCGGTGGGCAACGGCACCGGGCAACGTTCGATTGACGGCGAACGTGACGGGGCTCCCGAAGGACTCGGTCGCGAACATCTCCCAAGTCGTGACGCTCGACAAGTCAACGTTCACGGATCGCATCGGCAGACTGCCAGCGACGAGACTTCAAGAGGTGATCGCGGGCTTCCTTCTCCTCCTCGGCCGGTAGCGGACGCCGAGGCAGGGCACGCCCGCGCGCAGCCGGAAGCGATCGGCTTGACACATTTCTACAAAAATGTAGGATTCTTCCATGCCCAAGGAAGTTCAAATTTCGGCGTTCGTCGACGTGACGACAAAGGCCCTGCTCGACCGCCACGTCCGCGCGACCGGCGTCAAGAAGGGCCATCTCCTCGAGGAGGCTCTCCGGCACTATCTGCAAGCCCTCCAGGAAGTTCCGCTTGACGTCGTCGTGCACTCCCACATCGTCGTCAAGCGCACATCCGGCGACGTCATCCGACGGGAAATCCGCAGCGGGAAGCCGACCAAGGCACTCCGCGACCTCATGCGCCATGGAGATTAGGGCGCTGACGGAGCGGGACGATCGTGCTCACTTCCGCTCCGGCGACGATGAACTCGATCGGTTCTTCCACCGCTTCGCGGGCCAGAACCAGTTCCGCCACTTCATCGGCGTCACGTACGTAGCGGTCGATGGGACGAGGATCGTCGGATTCGCGACGGTCGCGCCGGGGCACGTCGAGATCGATCGACTGCCGATCTCCGCTCGCAAAGGGCTGCCGATCTACCCGATTCCGGTACTTCGGCTCGCGCGTTTGGCCGTCGACGAATCGGGGCAGGGAAGCGGCGTCGGCGGGGCGCTCCTGCGATTCGTCTTCGGGCTGGCGATACGGATGGCCGGCGATGTCGGCTGCGTCGGCGTCGTCGTCGATGCGAAGGCCGGGGCGGTGAGTTTCTACGCGAAGTACGGCTTCGTGGAGATCGAGGCGCTAAAGGGGGGATCGGACGCGCGACCGCAGCCGACGCTGATGTTCATCTCCGTGGCGACGCTGCGCAGGTCGGGCGAGAGCTGACGCGCGACCCTCGGGCGCTACCTCGCCGTCGCAGGCGCGGCGCCGGGCTTGGTGCGGAAGGCCAGATACTCCTGGATCGGCACGACGCTGAAGTCGGTCTTGTGGAGCGCCTCGAGCGCGAGCGTCGCGGCCGCGGCACCTGACATCGTCGTGATGACGGGAATGTTGAGCAGCACCGCCGCCGCGCGGATGCGGCCCTCGTCGGTGCGCGCCCCGCGGCCCGACGGCGTGTTGACGATCAGCTTCACCTTGCGGTTCTTGACCACGTCAAGCACGTTGGGTCGCAGGCCCTCGGCCACCTTGTGGACCAACGTCGAGGCCACGCCGCTGCGGCGCAAGACCGTGTGCGTGCCCGAGGTGGTCAGCAACTCGTAGCCCAACTTCACGAGGCGACGCGCGATGTCGATCGCCTGCCGCTTGTCGGTGTCCTTGACCGACAGGAAGATCGCGCCCTCGCGCGGCAACCGCTGGTAGGCCGCGATCTTCGCCTTCGCGAACGCCGAGCCCAGGTCGTAGTCGATCCCCATCACCTCGCCCGTGCTGCGCATCTCGGGCCCGAGGATGATGTCCACCCCCGGGAAGCGGTTGAACGGAAAGACCGGCTCCTTGACCGAGATGTAGGGAGGCACGACCTCCTCGGTGAAGCCCTGCTGCTCGAGCGTCTCGCCCGCCATCACCCGGGCCGCGATCTTGGCGAGCGGCACGCCGATCGCCTTCGAGACGAACGGGATCGTGCGCGACGCGCGCGGGTTGACCTCGATCAGGAACACCCGGTCGCCCTTGACCGCGTACTGGACGTTCATGAGCCCGCGGACGTTCAGCGCCTCGGCCAATCGCCGCGTGGAGTCCTTCAATTCCGCCTGCACCTTCTCGGGAAGGCTCCAGGCGGGCAGCGTGCAGCACGAGTCGCCGGAGTGGATGCCCGCCTCCTCGATGTGCTCCATCAACCCGCCGATGACGCAGCGCGTGCCGTCGGAGACCGCGTCGACGTCCACCTCGATCGCGTCTTCCAGGAACTTGTCGACGAGGATGGGTTTCCCGGGCGAGACCTCGGCCGCGAGCGCCGTGAACCGTCGCATCGACTCGTCGTCGTAGACGATTTCCATCGCGCGCCCGCCGAGCACGTGCGAGGGGCGCACGAGCACGGGGTAGCCGATCGTCTGCGCGATCGCGACCGCCTGATCGATGTTGATCGCGGTGCCGTTCTCGGGCTGGCGCAGACCCAGCTTCTCGAGCAATCCCTTGAACCGGGCGCGGTCGCCCGCCATGTCGATGTCGTCGGGGCTCGTGCCGATGATCGGCACCTTCGCCGATTCGAGCGCCTTCGACAGATTGAGCGGCGTCTGGCCGCCGAATTGGACGATCACGCCCTTGGGCTGGAGTCGCTCGCACAGGTCGAGCACGTGCTCCGCCGTCAGCGGTTCGAAGAACAGCACGTCGGAGGTGTCGTAGTCGGTCGACACCGTCTCGGGGTTGCTGTTGACCATCACCGTCTCGTAGCCGGCCTCGCGCAGCGCATACGCCGCCTGGACGCAGCAGTAGTCGAACTCGACGCCCTGCCCGATGCGGTTGGGCCCGCCGCCCAAAAT
>JANNRO010000688.1:0-1562 GCA_031401505.1 Planctomycetia bacterium | reverse complement strand
CCGACGCGCGGCGACTTCTTGTCTCCGCCCGCCGCCCACGAAAGCGTGTTCTCGAGGAACTTCCCCGAGTCGGCGAACTCCTTCGTCTTGGCGCTCGTGAACGCGTCATGGGCGATCACGACGACGCGACCCTTGTCCCAGCGGGAGGCGGCCGCCATCGGAACGCGTTTGACGCCCCCCGCGCCCGCGAGCACGAGGGGGAAGGCGTCGGGTCCGAACGCGACGACCGAACCCGGCAGCGCGCCCGGCGCCGCGATCTCGGATACGCCGTCGAGGAGCGTCGCTGCGTCCTTCGCCCATGGAAGCGCACGAGCGGGAGCGTCCTCCCCGAACGACGGACGGGACCCGAGTCCGACGAGAAGGGCTGCGATCGCCACGGTGTGCATGCGCATGCCCGCATTCTGCCGCAAGGCCGTTCGCGTACGCTTTCGAACCGGACGACGTCGCGGACGCGGGTCCCGTCGGCCGATCGACGGAGGATCGCGATGCGCGGACGGCGACCGCTGGTTTGGTTCCTGCTGGCCGGGATCGGCGCGACCGCGCGCGCGGGCGATCCGGTGCCCGCGGCGCCGGTCGCCCCGCGCGACGTCGAGGGCTTCTGGACGAAGGACGAACTCGCCCGCATCGACCGCGGGCTCGAGATGCTGAATCTCGATCGCAAGGATCTCGGCTTTCAGAAGCGGCCGATCGACGACCCGTTCCGCCTCGACGTCGTCAATCGCGCGCTCGACGATCCGCTCTCGGTCGGGAGGGAGGCGGCGAGTTGGGACCACGCGGCCTCGGCGGCCGATCCGGGAGCGTTGATCGATCGTGCGCGCGCGGCGTTGGGTTTGGCGCCGGCACCGACTGAGAGCGATCCCCTCCGCCTCGGGCCGATCGAAGGCAGCGATGCGTTTCCCGAAGCCGTCCGAACGCCGCTCACGTTCCTGTTCGGGACTCTTCCGTCGGTGTCATCGTCCGCGGACTGGGTTCGGAGCGCGCTCGGGAAGTCCGCGGACTCGGTGATGCGGAAAGCCTATCTGACCCAAGTCGAGAAGCCGGGCACTTTCATCGCAGGCGACGAGCTCTCGGACGAGGCATTCCTTTCGGCTGTCGCGAAGCTCGATCGCGTCGTCGCGCTCGACGATGTCTCGCGCCTCTTGAACACTCTCCGCTCCGTCGTCACGACCCTGCGTGCCGTTCGACCCGGGGACATCTCGGGGCTGAAAGCACCGATTCGCGTCGAGTCGACGGCCGGCGCGATGATGGTGTACGGCCCGGGCGACGACGTCCACGACGAGGGTGACGACGTCTGCTGCGTGATCGATCTCGGCGGCAACGACACATGGAAGCGGGGCGCGTCGGCGTACCGGATGCGACCGGTTTCCATCTGCATCGATCTCGGTGGCGACGACCATTGGGGAAACGGGCAGGATCTCTCCTGCGCCGGGGCGCTCGGCGGGATCGCGATCCAATGGGACGTCGGCGGGAACGACGTCTACGTCGGCAGCCACGCGTCGTGCGGGGCCGCCGTCCTCGGTGTGTCCGTCCTCGTGGACGAGGGCGGCGACGACATCTATCGC
>JANNRO010000687.1:0-22251 GCA_031401505.1 Planctomycetia bacterium | reverse complement strand
CACCGCCGACGCCGTCGAGACCTCCTGGTCGGATGCGTTGGCGGCCAGTCGCGCGGATCGCGACGTCGTGACGCTGACGGAGCGAGAGGGCCTGATTCTCGAACGGCGCGAAGTGCGGGTCCGCGCGTCGGCGGAGATGACGCATCGCACGGTGTGCGGCCTCGGTGGGGCGCGCGGCTGGCCCTCGATGGGTTGGGCGTGGAAGGTGCGGGGCGCGATCGACCGCCTCGTCGGCGGCGTCGGCATGCGGCGGGGGCGTCGTCATCCCGACGATCTGCGCACGGGCGATGCGCTCGATTTCTGGCGCGTGGAGGCGGTGGATGCGCCGACGTTGCTCCGCTTGCGCGCCGAGATGAAGGTTCCTGGCGAGGCGTGGCTCGAGTTTCGAACGACGCCCGAAGGCGCGGAGTCCCGCCTCGTCCAGTCGGCGATCTTCGCGCCGAAGGGGCTGTGGGGACACGCGTACTGGAAACTGCTCTACCCGTTCCACGCGATCATCTTCGGCCGGATGGTGCGACGGATCGCGAAGACCGCGGAGGCGCGCGAATCCGCCATCACGCCCGTTCTCTCGGGATCGACGAATGCGTAGCCGGAAACGTCGTCGAACGACTCGTTCGCCGCCCCCTTTCGTTCGCGGCCGCGCACCGCTCGTTCTCGCGGCCTTTTTGGCCGGCTGTCTGCTCGTCGGCGCACTCGCCGGATTGTCGACGGTCGACGGCGTCAGGACCTGGTATCGCGGGGTAGCCAAGCCGTCGTGGACACCGCCCGACGGGGTCTTCGGTCCCGTGTGGACCGGGCTCTACTTGGCGATGGGGTTTGCCGCGTGGCGCGTGTGGCGACGAGGTTCGTCGCCGAGCCGGTCCCGGGCGCTGACGTTGTTCGGCGTCCAACTCGCGATCAACGCCGCGTGGTCACCGATCTTCTTCGCGTTCCACCAGCCCGGAATCGCGCTCGTGGTGATCGTCGCGCTCGACGTCTCGCTGGCCGCGACGATCTCGGCGTTCCGGCGCGTAGACCGGCTTTCGGCGGTCGTTCTCGCTCCCTACCTGCTTTGGTGCCTGTTCGCGACGGCGTTGAACGCCGCGATCGTGCGATTGATGCCGTAGCCCCGCTCGAGGAGGATCAGAATTCCCTCGGGGGGCGCCGGGGGATCGGCGCACGGGAAGGGCGGCCCGGGTCGGTCGGACGTGGGTCCCGTCGATCGACGGGGCCCGCGAGCGAGGTCTCTCGTACGATCGCCCGTCCCGCCGTTCCCGGAGCCCGCGTGAAGATCCTGATCGACGACGACGAGAGCGCCATCCGCGGCCGGTTGGGGACCGAGTCTTCGGCGGACGCGAACGGGGCCGTGTCCGACCCTGTGCGCATGCCCTAGCCGCCATGGCGACCTCCGCAGAACCGACCGACGTCGCGGAGTTGTTGAAGGAGGTCCGCCGTATCGAGGTCCAGAGCCGGCGGCTCGCCACCGACGTGATGGCCGGCGGCTATGTCTCGGTGTTCCGCGGCGCGGGCATCGAGTTCGATGAGGTGCGCGAGTACGCCGAGGGCGACGACCCGCGCGCCGTCGATTGGAACGTGACCGCGCGGATGGGGCGCCCTTTCGTCAAGAAATTCGTGGACGAGCGCGATCTGACGGTGCTCTTCCTGCTCGATCTCTCGGCGTCGATGACCGGCGGCTTCGGCATCTGGTCGGCCCGCGAGACGGCCGCGCGCGTCTGCGCGTGCCTCGGGATCTCCGCGACCCGCAACGGCGACCGCGTCGGGCTCGTCGCGTTCGGGCACGCGGTCGAGAAGTACGTTCCCGCGAAGAAGGGCCTGGGCCACGCGCTGCGCATCGTGCGCGACACGTTGGCGCTGCCTGCAACCGACGGGGCGTCGGACGCGGGTCCCGCCCTCGAATTCGCGGCACACGCGATCCGGCGTCGCGCGGTCGTGTTCCTCGTCTCCGACTTCCTCCACGAGGGTTGGCAGCGGCCGCTGACGTCGTGTGCGCGTCGCCACGACGTGGTCGCCGTGCGGTTGCTCGCGCCGGAGTTGACACTCGAGAACGCGGGGCTGACTCGCGTCCGCGACCCCGAGACGCAGGCCGTTACCGTGATCGACACCGGGTCCGCGCGCGTGCGCGAGGCGTACGGACGTCGCGTCGACGCGTGGCGACTTCGCACCGAGCAGGACCTCGCCCGCGCGAAGGTCGACCTCATGGACGTCCCCGTCCCCCGGGCGCCGGGCAAGGACCTCGTCGCGGGACCGATCCTGCGCTTCTTCCGCATGCGCGAACTGCGCGGAGCGAAGCGGTGATGTCCCGCACGTACGTCGTCACGTTGCCGTTCATCGCCGTGCTCGTCGCGGCGATCCTCGCGATGGTGTACGCGTGCAGCCAGGTCTCGTTCGCATCGAACGAGGATCTCGCGATCTCTGTCACGACCGAGACGAGCGAGGTCGATTTCGGGAAGGCCTTTGCGCTGACGGTCGTGCGTACCTGGGGGAAGAACCTCGATCCAAGCGGCTTCCCGGAACGCTCCCTGACACCGCTCGTGACTCGGCTCGAGTCGACCACGTTGCGCGAGCATTCCACGCACTGGGAGGAGACGCGGCGCTACCTCGCCTACGCATTCTCGCCCGACGAGATGGTCCTGCCTTCGATCTCCTTCGAGGCAACGTACGGAATCCTCCACGACTACGCCACGACAGCTGTGTCGCAACCACTGCATCTCCGGGTGAGAGCCGCGCTCGATCCGAAGTCCCCCGGGGTTCCGGAGGGTCCGGGCCCGATGCAGCCCGTTCGTCGGCGCTGGCTCGCGTGGACGATCGGCGCCGCGGTCGCGCTGTTTCTCGCACTCGTTGCATGGCGCCGTAGCCACCGAGCCGGGAGTCGGACGCCGGTCCCGTCGCCGATTCCGGTCGGTCCGGGGCCCGACGTCGAAGCGTTGGCTCGACTGGCGAGCCTGCGCGCGGGAGCCGGCGCGGGAGCCGACATCGTCGAGGCATCGGACGTCGTGCGGGCGTACGTGGCGCGGCGATTCGGAGTACGGGCGCTCGAGATGACGTCGAACGAATTGCTGACGGCGCTGGCGCAACCGGGAACCTCGTTGCGGGCCGTACTCGAACCGAGTGACCTGGTGAAGTTCGCGGAGTTCATACCCACGGCCGAAGACCGGGTCCGCGCCCTCGACGCGGCCGAGGCGTACATCCTCTCGACGAGGACGATGCCGTGAGTCTCTTCGGCCTCACCTGGCTCGCTCCTTGGTGCCTCCTCGCGGCGCTCTTCGTGCCGTTGGCGCTGTGGTGCCGTCGACGTCGCGGCCATGCAGCCGTTCGATTCGGCCCCGGGACCTTCGTCCGCGAGGCCGCATGTCCCCGCACGTGGCGCACCACGTTGCTCTGGCTACCCCGAACGCTGGAGGTGATCGGTCTCCTGGCGGTCGTGGTCGCGCTGGCTCGCCCCGTCCATCGCGAGTTGCTCCCGCTCGAATCCGAGGGGATCGACATCCTGCTGTGTCTCGACACGTCGTCGTCGATGACCGCCAACGACCTCGATCGCACGCGAACGAGGCTCCTGGTCGCTCGCGACGCGGCCGTCGAGTTCATCACGGGGCGCCCGAACGACCGCATCGGGCTCCTGACGTTCGCACGCTACCCGGACGTCCGATGTCCCCTGACGCTCGACCACGCGGCGTTGACGAAGATGCTGACCGAGCTTCGGACGGTCGCGAGCGACGGGTCGGAGGACGCGACCGGCATCGGCGCGGCCGTCGCCCGCGCGGCACAGGTGCTCGCGACCGGCACGGCGAAGTCGCGGGTCGCGATCCTCCTGACCGACGGCGAAGAAAACGTCGCGATCGCGGGCTCGAAGGGCGAGATCGCACCTGCACACGCGGCGCAACTGTGCGAGCGTCTCGGCGTGAAGGTCTACGCAATCGCGGCGGGCGGGGGAGCGAACTCGAAGTCGGACACGGGTCCCGTCGAGCGGATGGCGAAGCGGACGGGCGGCGCGTTCCTCGAAGCCCGGGACGCGAGCGCGGTGACGTCGGTGTACGCGAAGATCGATGCGCTCGAGCGATCGGCCTTCGTCGAGGCGCGGTACGTGACGAACGACTCGTTCCTGCCGTTCCTTCTCGCAGCCCTTTCCTTCCTGCTGCTCGCGCGTCTCCTCGACTCGACGTGGCTCGCGGTGCTGCCATGAGCCCCGCCGACGTCTTCGCACATCCGGAGCGCTGGCCCGCGCTGCTCGCAATCCCCGTGATCGCGGCCGGACTCTGGTTCGAAGGTCGCGTGCGCACCCGGCGCCTCGCCCGACTCGTGGGGCCTCGCTTCGGCGTGCTGTCGCCCGACCCGAGTCGGGCCCGATCGACGGCACGGCGCACGCTTTTCACGCTCGGTGTGTTCGGCGCGCTCCTCGCGACGCTCCATCCGGTGTGGGGCGATGGCACCCGTTCGGCCGACGAAAAGGGCGTGGATGTCGTCGTCTGTCTCGACGTCTCGCGTTCGATGCTCGCCAAGGACGTCGCACCCGATCGACTGACGCGAGCACACGCCGAGATTCGTGAACTCTGCGAGCACGCCGGCGGAGATCGTCTGGCCTTGGTCGGTTTCGCAGGCGAGGCGCGCACGATCGTGCCCTTGACGCGCGATCTGAAGACGCTCGCGGAACTGTCGGACCTGACCGACCCCTTGTCGGTCGCGAAGGGCGGCACCGATCTCGACGCCGCGCTCGAACAGGCGCTGCGCCTTCTCCCCGATCGGACGGGCACGTCGGAGGCGATCGTCCTGATGACCGACGGAGAAGACCTCGGCGGACGCGGGGTCGCGGCGGCCGAGGCATGCCGTGCTCGCGGGATCGCGGTCCACGCCGTGGGACTCGGAACCACGCTCGGGAGCAAGATCGCGCTCGCGGGAGAGCTCGGTGAGTCCTATCTGACCGACCGAGCGGGCGGCGACGTCATCTCGACGCTCGACGTGACGAGCCTGCGCCGGATCACCGACGCGACCGGCGGATCGTTCGTCGATGGGACGGCGACACCGAAGGCATTGGTTTCCCTGTACAAGGATCGAATCGTCCCGCTGGCCCGCAAGTCGTTCGAGAGCGAGGCCCGTCGTCGGCGGGAGAATCGCTTCCAATGGCCGCTGTCGGGCGCGCTGCTCTGCTGGTTGGGCGCGCTCGCGCTCCCCGATCGGAGACGACGGTGATCCGCCGCGGCTCCTTCGCTCTGCTCCTCTCGACGCTCCTCGTCGGATGCGGACGCGACGACGTCGCGGCCGAGGAACTCGCGGCGCGCCGCACGTTTCTCGAAGGCAATGCGGCGTTCGCACGCAGCGAAGAAGCCGAGAGAACCTCGAAGGATGCGGGCGCCGACCCGACGACGCTCGACTTCGCGATCGTCCGCGCCGAGGACGCGGTCGCGTTCTGGCGCAAGGCGGCCGTCACGCGCGACGACTGGCCCGAAGCGCGTCGCAACATCGAGCGGGGGCTCCTGCTCTTGAAGCGCTTGCGCGCCGCGCAGGCGGACAAGAACAAGAAGCCGGACTCGAAGCCCACCGAGTCACCGGATGCAACACCCGTCCCGCCTCCGGACACGACGCCGTTGGTTCCCCCTCCCCCGCCCCCTCCCCCTCCGCCCACGTCGTCCGACGGGACCGAGATTCCAAAGCCCGAGGCCTCGACGCCGGATCTCACGCCTGAACAGGTGATGAAGTTGCTGGACGTGCTGCGGGAGAAGGAGAAGCAGAAGGTCGTCGTTCGTCGCGCGGACCGAAGAGCGCGTTCGATCGACGTGGAGAAGGACTGGTGAAGGCGGAACGTACTCGGATCCGTCTAGAAGTTCGGGCCGGGCCGGAGCGTGACCGGCGGCTTCTTCGATTTGTGGCGAAACCAGTTCTTCCAGCGAAACCAACGCTTCGGGGGCTTCGGCGGCCACCCCCAGTGCGTGCCGTCGTCGAGAGCGTCGGCTTCGGTGCAGACGGCGAAGACGCGCGCGAGCCCGTCCAGGAGTTCGGGGCGGGTGGCGAGGACCCCCTCATATCCCGCGAGGACCTCCGAGGGGTCGAGACGCTCGCGCTGCGAGTAGAACGCGAAGTGCGCGACGGCGACGTCCGTGGCGAAGCAGTTGCGTCGCCGGAGGCGTGCCGCCATCACGGCGCTCAACTCCTCTTCCTCGTCGCTGCCGACCACGCCGCCCGTCGCCGCCATGTCGTGACCGAACCACGCGATGCAGTTGATCGAAAATCGGTTGAGGGCGATCTCGACCGGGCCGCAGTGGAGCCGATGGATCTCGCCGCGGCGGATCAGGTCGAGCGCGAACCGGTGGAGGGCGAGCGCGAAGTCCGGGTCGCGCCAGCCGACCTTGTCGAGGCAGGTGGTGGCGATGAAGCGCGAGGCGACGATCTTCCCGAACGTCTGGAGGACGTTCGAGCAGAGCGCATTGTTGAGGATCAGCGGCATGACCATCAAGTACTCGGGGTGCGCGACGCGGAATGCGAGGAGCGTCTCGAGGAACCGCGGCTCGAGCCACACGATGTCATCGTCGAGGCGGACGTAGATCGTGTCGGAGTCCATCGCGAGCCGGCTGAAGGAGCCGATCGCCTCCACGGACGCCGATGCACCCGTCGGATGCGGGACGAGGCGGATCCGCGAGTCGACACGTTCGAGCCCGCGCAGGAACGCGAGGTCCGCCGGCACCTCCGTGTTGACCCATAGGTCGTAGCGATCGACGAGGCCCGAGGCGAGTACCTGCGGAACGAGGAGGCGCATGTAGCGGCGCCTTCCCGCGGGAGTCACACAGACGATCTTCCACGTGCCGTACATGGGCGCCGCTCGTGCCTCCTCGGGATGGGGCGAAGAAGGGTACCCGTGAAGCGCCGACGATGCGGTGTGTCACGGGAGCGGCGGCCTCCCGTACAATCCCGCCGCTCGCGCGGTCTCCCCTCCGGTCCCGATCGGTTCGGAGAGTTCCTCCATCGAAACATCGCCCCGCTCTCGACCCGGGAGTCCCGTGAAGACCCAGCTCGCCGACGGCGAGACTGCCATCTGCGAGGGAATCGCGGCGGACGACGTGGAGAAGGACGGGTGAGGTTCGCCCTCGCTCTCCTCGGCTGTCTAGCGCTCTCGCGGGTCGCGCACGGCGCGGACGATCCGGCGTCGGACCGTGTCTCCATGAGCGTCGGGATCGAGAAGTCGACGTACTACGTCGGCGAGCCGTTCACGATTCGGTTGTGGATCCGCTATGACGAGGCATTCTTCAAGGATCACGCCGTCGCATCATTTCTCCAACCGATGGATCTTCCCATCCGGATCGAGGCGCCGTGGATCGGTGAATGGAAGGGAGCGTCGAGGATCGACGTCGGGCGGGACGGCCACTCGGGCCTCGATCCGGTTCGCGTCGTGCTCAACGGAGCGGTGACGGCGCTCGAGCCCGGTCTCCGGTCGGGGGGCCCCGGTACGGACGGGCCGATCGTATCCAGTTTCCACGCGGATCGGACGTACGTCGCGGTCGACGCGGGAGAACTCGTCGTCGAGGCTCCTACCCTGTCGTTTGCGTACGCCACCGAGTTCAAGGACGACTTGATCCATGGGCGTTCGCCCGCAGATCGGAGAGAAGTCGTGGTTCGCGGCGAACGTCGGACGCTCCACGTTCTCGCCCTGCCGACCACGGGTCGCCCCCCCGAGTTTCAGGGCGCAATCGGGTCGTTCTCGGTCATCCAGGTCGTCGATCGAAGCGCGGCCGTCACCGTGGGCGAGCACTTCCATCTGACGTTGCGCATCTACGGCGAAGGGAACCTCGTGCTCGTTCCCACGCCGAGGCTGGACGACCTCGCTGGCTTTCACGTCTACGGCGCGATCGACGACAAACGCCCACGCTCGCGCACGATCGTCTACGACGTCGCGGCGGTGCGCGCGGACGTGAAAGAGATCCCGCCGATCAGGTTCGCGTACTTCGACCCGGGACCGCCGGCAGGGTATCGCGTCGTGAGTACGGACCCGATTCCGCTCGACGTGCGGGCGCCCGCGGGCGCCCCGAGAACGGAGGTTCCCGACTCGGACCAGTCCGGCGATTCGAGTTCCGGTTCGCTGATCGGAACATTGGTCGTCCTGCTTGCGATCCTCGTGCTCGCGATCAAGCGTCCCGCCCGCGCGGGAGCGATCGGCGATCCGGCCACCTCGCGCGCCGCAGCCGCCGCCCTGCAGTTTCGCGAACGGGTTGCGCGTCCGACCGCCGACGTGGCCGCCGCATTCGCGGACGTCCTCGCGGCGCACCTCAACTGCCCGGCGGCGGCGGTGATCGCCCCCGATCTCGAGGCGCGACTCCTCGCGCAGCGTTGGTCGCCCGCGCTCGCCGCGCGCGCGGCGGCGATGATGGACCGCCTCGTTCACGCGGGCTATGGCGCATCGGGAGCGCCGACGGACGTCGACGACGCTCGCGCACTCGTCAAGGAACTCGACGAAAAGGTGCGCTCCGCCCAAAGCCCGCGCTAAGCGACGTCGCCCATGCTCCTCGTCGGCCAAGTGCCACAAGGAGCCTTTCATGCGCACGCTTCGAAATCTCGCGTTCGGAACTTCCTTCGGACTGCTCGTCGCCTGTGGTGGCGGCGGCGGGGGCGGAGGGACCGGCATCGAACCGATCCCCTTCCCCTTGCCCGCCTTCAACGCGGCGAATTTCGTCGTGGGCGTCAACCACCCTCTTTTCCCGCTGGTGCCCGGCACCACGACCACGCTCGAGAAATCGACCGACGAGGGCGTCGAACAGGTCGTGGGCACCGTGCTTGCGACGACGAAGGTGATCCTGGGCGTCACGTGCGTCATCGTCCACGAGACGGTGACGCTGGACGGGGATCTCATCGAGGACACGTTCGACTGGTTCGCGCAGGACACGACCGGACACGTCTGGTACATGGGCGAGGACACGACCGAGTTCGTCAATGGCCTGCCCGTGAGCACGGCGGGGTCGTTCGAAGCCGGCGTCAACGGCGCGAGCGCGGGCATCATCATGCTCGCCGCTCCCTCGGTCGGGCTCACCTATCCGCTCGAGGTGGCGCCCGGGATCGCCGAAGACATGGCGACCGTCTACGCGCTCGATCAGGTGGTCAACACCCCGTACGGACTTCTGACGGGGTGCCTGAAGACGCGTGATTTCACGCCGCTCGAGCCGGGCGTCGCGGAATTCAAGTTCTACGCTCCGGGCATCGGGCTCGTCCTCGAGATCAACGACGACGACGAGCGCAACGAATTGATCAGCATCTCGCCGTAGCGGCCCGTCGCGACACCGCGGGCCGGACCGAAAGGCGATCCTAAGGTCCGGCCTCCATCGTCACGGCCGCTACACTTATCGGCGGCGATACCGGAGCCCCATGCCTCGAGAATTTCCCCTTCGGAAGAAGACATGAGGGTGCTCGTCGTCGAAGACTCCGAGCGCCTTCGTCGCTCGCTCGAGCACGGCCTGCGCCACAGCGGCTTCGCCGTCGACCTCGCCGCCGATGGCGAGGAGGGACTCGCGTACGCGAAGCGGGGCAACTACGACGTCGTCGTGCTCGATCTGATGCTGCCGAAGATTGACGGGCTGACGGTCCTTCGGCGTCTGCGGGAGAGCGGGAGCAAGGTGCACGTGTTGATCCTCTCGGCCAAGGACCGCGTCGCGGAACGCGTCGAGGGGCTTCGCGTCGGCGCGGACGACTACCTGACCAAGCCGTTCGACTTCGACGAACTGGTCGCGCGAATTCGTGCGCTGGTGCGCCGCAAGTACGGCACGAAGGATCCGGTCCAACGAGTCGGCCCGCTCGAGATCGACACCGCACGCCGGCAGGTCTCCCATGGGGCGAGCGCGATCGCGTTGACGCCGCACGAGTACGGCATCCTCGAGCGGTTGCTGGTGCGGCGCGGGACCGTCGTCACGAAGGACGAGCTGATCGAACATCTCTACGCGGGCGACGAGCGCGGCTCGGCGAACGCGATCGAGGTGTTCATTCATCAACTCCGCAAGAAGCTCCATGTCGACGGCCACGACGACCCGATCGAGACGCGCCGAGGCCACGGCTACGTGATCGCGTAGCACCATGTACTCCGTCCGCCGCCGCCTGATGCTCGTGCTCGCCCTCGGCTTCACCGGGCTCCTGGCCGGCGCGACATACTACGTCCATCGCGTGCTGCGCGACCGCCTGACCGAGCAGTTTGACCTCGCGTTGGTCGCCAAGTCCCGGGCGCTCGAAGCGCTGACCGAGAGCGAGGACGGGAGGATCGAGCTCGACTACCACCCGGAGCACTTCCCCTGGTTCGAGCGGAAGGACTCACCCGACGTGTTCCAGTTCTGGCTGGACGACGGTCGGGTGCTGATGCGGTCGAAAGGGCTCGGCCGCGATCTGCCGCGCGCTCCGGTACCTTCGACCGAGCCGCTCGCGCGGGATGTGGAGCTTCCCGACGGTCGAACGGGCCGCGCGGTCGAGTGGGCCTGGATGCCGAGGGCGGCGACCGACCGGAAGGCAGCCGCCGTATCGGGCGTACCACCGAAGGACGCCCCCCCACCTCCCCGCGGCGTCGTCCTCGCGGTTGCGGTCGACCGCGCGCCGCTCGACGACGCGATTCGCGGCGCGGGGCTCGCGATCCTGGGCGTCGCAGGCCTCGCCGCGGGGCTCGCGATCCTCCTCGTCTGGCGTGCACTGATCGCGGGGTTTCGACCGATCGAGCAGATCGCCGATCGGGTGCGTTCGCTCGATGCCGAGCGGCTCGACGCGCCGATCGACGTCCCGCACACGCCCGCCGAATTGGCGCCCTTCGTCGATCAACTGAACGCGTTGCTCGCGCGCCTCCGCGCCTCGTTCGACCGCGAACGACGCTTCACGGGCAATGTCGCACACGAACTCCGCACACCGATCGCCGAGTTGCGAGCGTTGGCCGACGTCGCCTCGCGATGGCCCGGGGACCCGGCGTCGCAAGCACGCTTCTTCGAGGACGTGCGGGCGATCTCCGGACGCATGGAGGGACTCGTCGGCGACCTCTTTCTCCTCGCACGCTGTCAGGCCGGCGTCGAGAAGGTCAGCGGATCACCGACGCCGCTCCGACGTGCGGTCGAGTCGGCTTGGGCCTCGGCAGGCTCGAGGTCGTCGGAGCGGGGCCTCGCGTTTCGGCTCGACGTCCCGCCCGAGTTGGTCATCGAGTCGGACCCCCAGAAACTGTCCATGATTCTCAACAACCTGCTCGGGAACGCGAACAGTTACGCGCTTGCGCACACCGAGGTCGTCTGCAGCGCGGCGCGCACGGAAGGCGGGTTCCGGCTCGACATCACGAACCGAGCCGACCCGCTGGCCCCGGACGACCTCGATCGCATCACCGAACCGTTCTGGCGCAAGGACGCGTCCCGAACTTCAGACGAACACGCGGGGCTCGGCCTCGCGCTGGTCGCGGCGCTCGCGTCCCTGCTCCGGTTGAGAGTCCGCTTCTCCCAGGACGGCGGCGGCACGTTTCGTGCAACCCTCGAGGGCGGTGACGCCCTCGTTGCCGCGCCATCCTAAGCCAGCCCTCAGTTCGCCGTCGATACTCATCGCTCGAGGAGCCCTGCCGTGAATCTCATCGGTCCCGCCGTCGTAGCGTTCGCGTTGGTGTCCGCCGGTTGCGGCGGCGGAGGAGCCGGAAACGAGTCGTCCGGCGCGATCCCGGTGCTTCCCGAGGCGGCGAACTTCGTTCGCGGCTTCACCCAGTCGTACTTCCCGCTGATCGTGGGCACCGCGTGGATCCTCGAGGGCGAGGAACTCGGGCTGCCTCGACGCGAGGAGGTTCGCGTCCTCGGAACCCCCCGCATCCTCGCCGGCATCGTCGCCACCGGGCTCGAGCAATCGGTGGTCGTCGGGGGCGTCGTGGTCGAGATGACGACCGAGTGGTTCGCCGAGGACCGATCGGGAAACGTCTGGAAACTGGGCGAGGAATCGGTCGAGTTCGACGGGCTCGGCTTCGTGCCGACGGCCGACTCCTGGCTGGTCGGTCAGCCCGGCACGTGGCCGTTCATGGCGTTCCCGGCCGACCCGTTCGTCGGCTCGCACTGGATCGGCTACATCAACGACGGCTTCGACACGTTCATCGCGCGCTCGCGCACGGCGGGCGCCGTCGTGCCGGCCGGGGCGTTCGCGGACTGCCTCGAAGTCGACGAGAATCCTGACGACCCGGAGGACCACGACATCATCCTCTACGCACCGGGCGTGGGTCGCGTGTCGGAGTCGAGCCCGAACGGATTCGTGCGGCTGGTCGAGATCCGCCGTCCCTGATCTCAACGTACGAGCAGGCTGAGACGCGAGTCCGTCCTCTCGCGGCGCGCGAGAATCCGGTCGATGACCGTGCGGTCTGCGCCCCTCCGCTTGGCCACCGTAGAGCACACCAGCCGCCGGCACCGGCCGCTCCGTGGCGATCGGCCGTAGCCAAGCGAAAAGGCGGGGTGGGGTAAACGAGTTGGGCCCGCTGCCCGCGCGCTGAATATGCGTCCCTATTTCTGCGGCTCCTTGCTGCTCGCGCGTCGGATGCCGTCGATGATGATGTTGGCTTCCACGCCGGGCACCACGCTGCGAATCTCCTGTTCGAATTCCGACAGGACCTTGACGTAGGCGTCCTTGCGCTCCTGAATCTGCACCTCGCCCTTCGGCTGCTCCTTCGACATCTCGCGCCACTTACCCTGGAACTTCAACGCCGTCTTGACCACGCCGCGGCGCTGATCGTCAGTCAACTTGGCACCGACCTTGTCGAGGAACTCGTCGACCTGTCGGGTGGCCTTCTCGATCGCGATCTCGCGCTCGACCGCCTCGAGCACCTTGCGGAAGCGTCGGATGTCCTCGGGGCGGACGGGATCCGTCCCATCGCTCGGGCCTGCGCCACCGGTCACCGTCTCGGTCGGTGCGGTCCCGGGCACACTCTCCCCGCGGGACTCCCCGGCAACCTTCGACGCGTCGCGGCGCACGTCGATGCTCGCTTCGAGCGCGGCGAGCCGCCGTTCGAGCGTCGCCCGCCGGTACTCGTCGCCGACGCCGAGCAAGGGCGGGGGCGGGGCCGCTTCGTCCGCGGGCGCCGCGTACGGCGGGGCAGCCGAGTCGAGTTCGCGCGAGGCGCCGATCGGTACCTCTTCGCGGTTCCGGACGACGACCCGGTCATAGACGGCGATCCCCGCAGCGACGCAGGCGACGGTAGAAGCAATGTGGGCAATCGGTGTCATGGAGCAGGACCCTCCCCCGGGTCACGATACGAGCACCGGGCCGAACGCGGCGGGAGATCTCGGCCGAGATGGCCGACGCGATGCGGAAGGAAGGCATCTACGTGATCGGCTTCAACTTCCCCGTAGTGCCGAAGGGGCTCGCGCGCATCCCCATCCAGATCTCGGCGGCGCACGAAGCCGAGCACGTCGCCAAGGCGATCGCCGCCTTCACGAAAGTCGCCAAGGCGATGGGCGTGATCCGATAGGTCGCCGTGGCGGCTCTTCTCACTTGGGTTCGACCAACTCGAGCGGAAGCAGTCGATTGACCAGTTCGAGATGCACGGGCTCGATGGCGCTCGGACACGGCGCGTGGATCATCGCGGCGGCATTCAGCATGCATCCGGCGAGAATGAGGAGCAGGACGTCGAGGACGTCTCGGCAACGACCGCCGTCAAGCGAACGGAGGTGGTCGAGGTGGCGGTCCACGAGGGCAGCGAGTTCCGGTCGGAAGAGGACGAAGTCGAATCGGTCGCCTCTGGGTCCCCGGTAGTGCTCCGTCGTCACCTCGAAGGGGCTCGCGCTTTCTTCGATCCTCCACGCGAGCCGGACGCCGCCCTGCCGGTCGAACGACGCCCGATAGGCCGCGTGGAAGAAATGAAGATCGATCGCGGCGGAGAGGCCGCGGAGATCGTGGACTCGAAGACCGGGGATCCCACCGAGCGTCACGCGGGGCGTGATCATTGCGCACGCGCGTCGGAGTTCCTCCCAACGGCGACTCCGTTCCCCCGGCGAGCCGGCGGCGTTTTCGAACAGATCGTCGAGCGAACGGGGGAGTTTCATGGGAAGTCCTCTCCCCTACGACGCAGACCCACCTCCCGCGGTCACGGTTCTCCG
This sequence comes from Planctomycetia bacterium, assembly GCA_031401505.1. GTDB lineage: Bacteria > Planctomycetota > PLA2 > PLA2 > JAEUHO01 > JANNRO01. The sequence goes on along the minus strand of JANNRO010000687.1, from coordinate 8,203 downwards.
CGAGATTTCCAAGCCGGCCCCGGATGTACGGCCATTCGGCCACTCCGTGGCGCCGAGGGGCCCGATCCCAGGACGTCGGATCCATCGACGGTCCGTCTGATTCACCACCAGTACACCGTCTATCCGCGTGTTGCGGCGGCCGAGAAGAAGTAGGCGTGTCGAATCCCGTGTAGGACGTCCAGATGCTCCGACGTGCGTCCCTCGTCGCTGCCCTTCTCGCGCTCGCCTTGGTGGGCCGGCCCTGCGTCGCGGGCGACGAACCCGCGGCCAAGCTCGTTGTGCCGTCGTCGGAACTCGTGAAGGTGGGTGCGGTTTGGGATCCGCCGCCGGATCCACTCGTGATCTCGCTGGCGGCCGACGGGACGATTTCGGCATTCGCACGCGAGCTCGGGTTCGAGGACTTGGTCGCGGGCCTGCGCGATGCGACGCGAGATCCGAGTCATCGCGAGCCCGACGGATCGAGCCAGATCGACGTCGTGCTCCGCGTGGCGCCCGCGTTGCCGTGGGCGGTCGTCCAGTGGGTGATGCAGGCGTGCTCCGACACGAACGTGCGGATGGACCGCGTTCACTTCGCGGTCCTGCCGGAGGCCGGAGGCGCCGAAGGCGTGATCCCGACGTTTCTGCCGAAGTCCCGGGGAGGAGTGAGCCCCGTCGTTCTCGCGCCCGAGCCGATCGTCCGTGCGACGCTCGTCGCGTCGGAGGGGGTCGCGGACTGCGGCGCCGTGTTCGCCGCGCTGAAGGCCGCACTCGCCGCAACGACCTACAAGATCGTGGAGATCGCGACGCCGTTCCCGCTCCTGCCGCGCGCCGGGCACGTGCTTTCCGTGTTGGACCTCGCGTTGCGCGCGGGTGCGGACAAGGTCGACTTCGCGGGCGCGCCATCGCCGACGCCTCACCGGTCCGCCGCCGCCGCTACGACCGACTTGTCGGGCGAGCCCGGGTCCGTCGCGTGGCTGCGCGCGTGGGTCGCGGCGCATACGAAGAGCGATCCGGTAGGTTTCAAGGTGCGGGTCGATCGAACGTCGATCGACGCGACGTCGCCATCGCTTCCGCTGCCTGCGCCCCCGCCGCGGCGCGCGCGCTCCGCGTACGGGGCGTACATCGACCCGGCGGCGCGTCCCGGTGCACCCGTCGTGTTCGCCGAAGAACCGGATTGGCTGTTCGGTGAGCGTCGTCGGAGTCGACGCGTGGCGAGCGAGCCCTCGGACGTCCGGGCTCACGCGGCGGTCGAGCGCGCGCTCGCGTGGCTCGCGGCGCATCAAGCGCCCGACGGCGGTTGGGAGGCCGCGACGTTCGGCCGGTGGTGCGAAAGCAAGGACACCGGAGCGCTCGCATCCAATGGCGCCGGCAACGCGACGTACGACGTCGGCGTGACGGGACTCGCCCTCCTCGCGTTCCTCGGCGTCGGGTACACGAATCGATCGCAGGGCCCGTACGGGAAGGTCGTCGGGAACGGCCTCAAGTACCTGCGCAACGCGCAGGATGCGGAAGGCTGCTTCGGCGCCCGGACGACACCACACTTCGTCTACAACCACGCGATCGCCACGCTCGCGCTGGCCGAGTCCTTCGGCATGACGAGGAGCAGCATCTTCAAATCGGCGACGCAGAAAGGCCTCGACTTCATCGCGGCCATTCGCAATCCAGGCCTCGCCTGGCGCTACGGAGTGAGGCCCGGCGACAACGACACGTCGATCACGTTCTGGATGACGCTCGCGCTCTCCGTCGCGAAGAGGATCATCGACTCCGAGGCCGAGTTCGGCCGGGAAGTCTCGATCGACGCCGCCGCCTTCGACGGTGCGCGTACCTGGATCGGGAAGATGACGGACCCCGAGACCGGTCGGGTCGGCTACCAGTTGCGTGGCACCGGCCCGGCACGTCCGGCCGATCACGTGGATGCGTTCCCGGGCGAGAGGAGCGAGGCGCTCACCGCGATCGGCGTCCTCCTTCGGGTGCTGCTCGGGGAGGATCCCGAGTCGAGTGATGCCGTGAAGAAGGGCGCGGCGCTCATGGCCGCGCGGCCGCCGGTGTGGAACGCAAGGGACGGCTCGATCGACCTCTACTACTGGCAGGCCGGGGCGCTCGCGATGCAGCAGGTCGGCGGCGCGTCGGCCGAGGCGTGGCAGGCGGCGCTCTCGAAGGCGCTCGTCGAGAGTCAGCGTGGCGAGGGAGAACCCTGCGGCTTGAAGGGTTCGTGGGACCCGATCGACCCTTGGGGCGCCGACGGCGGGCGCGTCTACATGACCGCGATGGCGGCGCTCGCGCTCGAAGCGCCCTACCGATATCCCCGCGTCGTTGCGACCGAGAAGTAGTAGGCGTGTCGAGCCCCGTGAAGGAGGTGCTGGTACACGGAGGGCGAATTGAGTGTCGGATGCGGGTGCGGAGTAGGTCGGGGCGGTGTGAGGACTCGCCCGTCGAATCGCGTACGGGACCCGCGTCCGTGAGGTAGTTCTCCTGCCCCCCACTCCTCCCACGGACCCCACTCATGAAGATGTTCGAGAACAAGGTCGCTTTCGTCACCGGCGGCACGACCGGCATCGGGCGCGCGACCGCGGTCGCGTTCGGGCGCGAGGGCGCCAGGGTCGCGATCACCGGGCGGCGTGAAGCGGAAGGTCGAGAGACCGTCCGTCTCGTCGAAAGGGCGGGAGGGAAGGCGATCTTCCTCCGGTCGGACGTGTCGAAGGAGGCCGACGTGGCCGCCGCCGTCGATGAGACCGTAAAGGCTTTCGGCAGAATTGACTGCGCGTTCAACAACGCGGGCATCGAGGAAACGCCGGCGCCCTTGCCCGGGAAGACGCGGGAGGAGTTCGACCAGGTCTTCCAAATCAACGTCTGGGGCGTGCTCGCGAGCATGAAGCACGAGGTGCGCGTCATGCGCGTCTCGGGTGGAGGCGCGATCGTCAACAACGCGTCGATCGCGGGCCTGATCGGCATGGGCACCGTCCCGATCTACGTCGCGTCCAAGCACGCGGTCGTGGGATTGACGAAGTCGGTCGCGCTCGAGGTCGCCAAGGAAAAGATCCGCGTCAACGCGGTCGCTCCCGGCGCCATCGAAACGCCGATGTTCGATCGATTCACCGAGGTCATCCCCCGCGACGCGCTCGCCGCGATGCACCCGATCGGCCGCGTCGGCACGCCCGACGAGGTCGCGACGGCCGTGCTTTGGCTCTGCTCGCCCGCCAACGGATTCGTCACCGGCCACACGCTGGCCGTCGACGGGGGCTTCACCGCGCAATAGGGCCGGACCTACCCGAGTCGGACGCGGGTCCCGTCGAGGAAATCAGCGCACGAGCAAGCTGAAACGGCGGCGGACAGGGACGGGCCGACGGGAAAACGCCGCGAATCGCCCGCGGATCGACTCGCGGGGCGACGGGATCGGCCACGACGGGACGAACTGCCAGAGCCGGTGCGTCATCGCTGCGCTCCGCAGCCGGAACTCGTGGTCCCACTCGACCTCGGCCAGGTGAAGGAGCGGGTCGATGAGCGCAGGCAGGCCCGCGTGATGCGCGAGCCGGGCGGCGATCTCGTACTCGACGATGTTGTCGCACTCGAGCCGGGCGGCTCCGACCATCGGCAGGAACCATCCGCCGACGCGACAGAAGGTGCTGATCGCGCCGCCGACAATCGACAGTTTGCGTTCGTTTCGGGGATCGGGCGACGCGTGCAGGCCCGCGAGCATCTCGATCACGATGCGTCGGTGGCGGATCTCGTCGACCAGGATCTCGCGAATGAGCGCGCGATCAGGGCCGGGTGGGAGCGAGGCGCGATGGCCGAGATACGCGCGGATCGCCCCGAGTTCGCCCGACGCCGCCGACTGAAGCGCGCGGACGAGTTCTCGCCGGGCTCGAACGGCGTCCATGGCCTCGGCGACCTCCTCGTCGCACCGTACCCCTCCGGCCGGTCACCCGGGAATCGGGGTCGTACCCCGTTTCTCGGGTCACGTTTCGCCACACGTCGGTGTCAGGGGGTAGCCTGCTCCCCCGAACTTGGTACCCGACGACGCTCGACCGCGCGACGGGACCCGCGTCCGACTCTCACCCACTTGTTCAGCCCCGACCACCCCCTGATCGTCCAGAGCGACGGCTCGATCCTCGTCGACGCGCACCACCCTCGCTACGACGAGGCGCGCGAGGCGCTCGCGCCCTACGCCGAGTTGGTCACCGCGCCCGAGCACGTCCACACCTATCGCCTGTCCCCCATTTCCGTGTGGAACGCGATGGCGCTGGGTCGTTCGGCGACCGACGTGAAAATCGACGTCGGTCGCTTCGCCCAGCACGGCATCCCCGGCGTCGTGCTCGCCAACGTCGACGGATGGGCCGCGCGCTACGGACGCATCCGCCTCGAGAACGACGACGTCGGTCTCGTGCTGCGCTGCGCCGACCCGTTGATGGCGCGCGAACTGGTCACGGTCCAGTCGACGGCCAAGTTGCTCGGCGAGCCCGTCGACGACACGGGCTTTCGCATCGACCCGCTCTACCGCGGCGAAATCAAGTGGGCGCTCATCAAGCACGGCTATCCGGTCGAGGACGCCGCCGGCTTCAGCGCGGCCGAGCCCATCGTGTTCCGCGTACGCGACGGCGACGGCTTCACGGTGCGCGACTACCAGCGCGCCGCGGCCGAAACCTTCGCGGCCGCGGGCGCCGCGACCGGCGGACACGGCGTGATCGTGCTGCCCTGCGGCGCGGGCAAGACGCTCGTCGGGCTGCTCGCCATGGAGAAGGTCGGCGCCTCCACGCTGATCATCGCGACCAGCACGGCGGCCGTCGACCAGTGGCGCCGCGAAATCAAGGAGCGGACCGACATCCCCGACGACGCCGTCGGCACCTATACCGGCGGCAAGAAGGACATCAAGCCGATCACGATCGCGACGTATTCGGTGATTTCGCACCGGCGCGGCGGCGTGTTCCCGCATCTCTCGCTGTTCCGCGCACGAAGTTTCGGGCTCGTCATCTACGACGAGGTGCACCTCCTGCCCGCGCCGGTCTTCCGCATGACGGCGTCGCTCCAGGCGGTACGCCGGTTGGGCCTTACCGCCACGCTCATTCGCGAGGACGGCAAGGCCGACGACGTCTACGCCTTGATCGGCCCCAAGCGCTACGACGTGCCCTGGAAAGTGCTCGAGAAACGCGCGTTCATCGCCGGCGTGGAGTGTTGCGAAGTGCGCGTCCCGCTCGACCCGTTCACGCGGGCCCGCTACTCCAACTCCGAACTGAACCAGCGATTCCGCATCGCCGCCTCGAATCCGGCCAAAGACGCCGTCGTCGCCGAATTGCTCGCACGCACGCCCGATCGCCCGGCGCTGATCCTCGGCGTGTACGTCGACCAGCTCGAGCGGCTGGCCGGTTCGCTCGGCTGTCCGATCATCACGGGCGAGACGCCCAACGCGAAGCGAGAGGTGCTGTACACCGCGTTCCGCAAGGGAGAGTTGAAACGGCTCGTGCTGTCACGCGTGGGCTCGCTGGCACTCGATCTCCCGTCGGCGAGCCTCGCGATCGAGGTCTCGGGCACGTTCGGATCCCGTCAGGAGGAAGCCCAGCGCGTCGGCCGCATCATTCGCCCGAAGGACGACGTCGCCCTCTTCTTCACCGTCGTCTCGACCGACACGATGGAGCAGGACGCGGCGCTGCGCCGCCAGCGTTTCCTGGCCGAGCAGGGCTACCGCTACACGGTCGAAGAGGTCGGAGTTCCGGTCGCGCCGTGAGCGTCCCGACCTCGAAGCCCGCTGATATCTTCGCCACCGTCCGCGCGCGCGCGGTCGCGCACGCGAAGTTGATCGCGCCCGCACTGCGCGACCGTCTCGCCGCGTGGGCCGGCGCCCCGGCTCCCGGGCCGAAGGACGACCCCGCCGTCGTCTGCGTCACGGCAGCCGCGACGAGCGAGGGAACCAAGCGCATCCTCTCCGCCGTCGACCGGGACGCGCGCGAGGCGCTGCTCTGCTTCCTCTGCGGATCCGACGCCGTCGACGAACGTCACCTGGAAGACCAGATCCGGGACTTCTTCGGTTGGTCGAAGTCGCGCACGCGTTCGGCGATCGCCACACTCGTCGACTCCGGTCTGTTCGTGCGACAGCCGGGACGCACGCAGATGCTCGACGCGTTTCCCGCGCTCCGGCTGGGTCTCGGGCCCGATCTCCTCGTTTGGCTGGCGGGCGCGACCGACGACGCACCGCCGGTCCTGCCGATCGCGCGTCGCCTCGCGCTGCTCGTGGCTCACGCGCACGCCGATCCGATGACGTTCACCGCCCAGTCCGCCGTGACGGTGCGGTGGCTCGAGCGCGCCCAGGAAGTCTTCGCGGCGGCCGGCCCGGCCCCCCGGCTCCTCGTCGGGTGCGCGGGGCTCCTCGGCCGCGCGGGCGCATTGACGACCGACCCCTCCGATCCCGACGGCAAGACGTGGCGCGTCGACGCCCGTTGGCAGGAGCCGTTCCGTGCGCCGACGTCCGATTTGGCGCTTGCCTTCGCCGAGTTGAATGACGGCGCCACCTGGGGCACGCTCCTCGGCACGCTCGCCATGCTCGATCGCGCGCGGCTGTCGGGCGACGACGCCCCGACGATCGCGAAACTGTCCGAACTCGGCAAGGCATGGGTCTCGGAGCGCGCGACGGCGTACGTCCCGTACTACGAGAGCCACTTCCGTCCGTTGGCCGTCGCGTCGGCGCTGCGCATGCTGGCGGCCGTCGGACTCGTGTCCCTTTCGCGAATCGACGGCGGCGTGAAAGTCGCGCGGACGACGCCGGCGAACCCCGCGCCCGGTCCGTTCCGCTGCACGGTGCTCCCGACGTTCGAAATCTGGGTCGCGGAGAACGCCGACCCCGCGGGCACGGCCGATCTCGGTCGGATCGCCGACCTCTCGAGCACCGACCGCGTCGCGCGCTTCACGCTGACGGCGAAGTCGGTCGTGCGCGCGGCCGCCGACCCGGGAGGCATCGCCGCGGCGATCGAACGCCTGGCGGCCGCAGCCGAGCACGGGCTCCCCGACAACGTGCGCTCGACGCTCGAAGGCTGGGCGAAGCGCGCGACGTCGATTCGGGCGTTTCGCGGTGCATTCGTCGTCACCGCGACCGAGGAGCAGGCGACGTTCGTCCGCGGCCGGTCGGGTGTTCTGGCCGAGATCGCGCCGGGTCTCTTCCACGTCGATTCCGAATCGCTGGCCGAATTGCTGAAGACGGCCGAGAAGGCCGGGCACCTCCTCGCGCCCGTCGTGCGGGACGGGCGTCCGAGGGATCGCTTCGGCCTCCCATCGGACACGCTCCAGGTCGGCAAGCGAGCCGGCGAAGTGCGCGCACGGATCGACGCCTGGGCGAAACCGGCGCCCAAGCCCGCTCCCCCGGCGAAACGCACCGAGTCGTCGGCGCGGAATCCGGGCAACTACATCGATCTGGATCTCGATGACACCGACCCGTTGACCGTGTCCGAACTTCGACGCGACTGGCCGCTCGTCGGAACGGCCGTCCGAGGGTTTGCGCGCGCCGAGGGGCTGGCGCTCGGGCTCGAACTCGACGAACTCGATGACTTGGAGGCGCTCGGGCGCGTCACGCTGATCCGCAACGCATTTCTTCAAATGGAAGTCGAACGCGACGCGGTTCGGGCGAGCGAGCCGACGAAGGCCGCGCCGCCCCCGCTCGTATCTCCGGCATCTCCGGTCGACGACGTGCCCGACGGCGACGCGCCGTGGATCACGCCCTCTCCCGGCGCGCTGGTTCAGATGCTGGCCGGCTCCGCCTTCCGAGAGGAGACGCTCGACATCGTCTACATCAACACCGAGGGCGTGCGCCGCGAACACCGGATCGTCCCGCTCGAGATCGTCCACTCGGGGCGACGCGAGTGGTTGAGCGCCCGACTGACGGCGAATGGTTCCACAAATCGCTTCGAACTCGACCGCATCGCGGCCGTGCGGATCGTCCGCCCGTGAAAGCGCCGCGCATCGAATTCGCGGCCCGTGTCGCCACGTCGCGGGCGATCGGCGCCGAGCCCGACGCAGGCCGGATCGCCGAGATCGTGGAGCGGGAGAAATTCACGTCGATCGACGCGGCGCGCGCCTTCGTGCGGGAACACCTCGACCGGAGTCCGCAACCGATGCCGAACGATCCGGTGGCTCGGGCGCGGGTGTGCCTGGGCCTCACGGTGAAGTGGAACGAGGAGCCCGAGATCCGGAACGTGCTGGTCGACGAAGCGCATGAGCTCGATCCGGGCAACGCGGATGCGCT
>JANNRO010000686.1:0-7912 GCA_031401505.1 Planctomycetia bacterium | reverse complement strand
AGGCCGTCGAGGTCACCGCCAAGTTGAAGATGGTCGGGCGCTCCTCCATGCGCATCTCGGTCGAGTCATGGGGCGAGAACATGGAGACCGGGGAACGCCGGTTCTGCACCAGCGCCGAGTTCGTGTTCGTCGCGATCGGCTCCGACGGCAAGCCCTGCCCGGTTCCGCCGCTCGGCTCGGTACCCCCGTCGCGACCCTCGCCTCGGAAGTCGTAGGGGCGCCGGACGACGGTCCCGATGCTCGGTCGACGGACGGGACTTGCGTCCGATGCCGGCGCAGGGTCCGCTCTCCCCGTCGGGTAGCATCGAATCGTGGGCCTCCTCGCGACGGGAATTGCCTTGGTTGCCCTGTGGGCCCCTCCCGACCCGGAGGCGGTTCGGGCGGCGCTCGAGCGCGTCCTTGCCGAGCGGCCCTACCAGACCACGTTGCCTGACGGCCGTCGGGCGGAGGTTCGGGACAAGGCGTCGGAGCCGTCGGCAACTCCGCCCTCGCGCGAAGTGACGCGTCGGCGGACCGGGTACACGTCGGATCGCCGCGATCCCGATTCAAGCCCGCGTGACCACGGGGACTCGAGTCGTTCCAGCGGATCCGGCGGGGCGGGCGCCGCGCTCTTCTGGGTCGTCTTGTGCGTGCTCGCCGCGATCTTCGTCGCGTGGCTCGTGTCGGAATGGAAGGGGCGGGGGAGGGGTGGCGATCGTTCGACCGCGCGGGCATATCAACCCCCGAGTCCGACGCCGGCGATGCCGACCATTCCGCTCGACGAGGTCGACCGGTTGGCGGCCGCCGGTCGGTACGGCGAGGCGATCCACCTCCTGCTGCTGCGCACGATCACGGGTCTCACCGGGTCCTCGGCCTCGCTCGCGCCTTCGCTCACGAGCCGCGAGATCCTCGCGCACGTGCCGTTTCGTCCGGGCGCGCGCGACGAACTGGCGGGGCTGGTGGATGCGGTCGAAGTGAGTCTGTTCGGCGGACGAGCCGTCGCCCCCTCGGAGTACCTCGACTGCCGCGCGAGGTTCGACCGGTTCGCCACACTTCAGTCCGGCGGCGTCACGTGAGCGAGCCCGTCTTTCGTCGATGGGTGATCGTGCTCCTGCCCGCCGTCGCGGTTCTCTCGTTCGCCGCGTTTCTCGTGCTCCTCGTCTTCGGCGAGGGGATGGCCGCTCCACCCTCTTCCGGGAGCGACGCTTCCAGCGTGTCGGCCCTCGGACATCGTGCATTCGCGCGACTTCTAAGCGAACTCGGGATCCCGGTCACGTCGTGCCGTCACGACTCGGCGGGGCGCGCGGGCACGTCGTCGCTGCTGATCGTCGCCGAACCCGATCTCACCGAGGACGACGGTTCCGCACGGCGGCTCTTCGAGGGCATGATCGATCGCGAGGGGACGACGCTCGTCGTGCTGCCACGACGCGCCGGATGGGACTCCGCCGAGCGCGAGGGATTCATCGGAGCGTCGTCGGACGGCGCCGAGCAGGCGGCGCAGGCCGTGCTCGCGCCCATCGATCCATCGCTACAGGTCGTGCGCAGCGCCCGGCTTGGGCGCGCGTTCGACGCACGGGACTGGGGGCCGCCTCCGCAGTTGACCGAGTCCGTGCAACTGCTGGCGCCGTCTCCGGAGCGACTCGAGCCCCTCGTGACGCTCGGCGACGACGTGCTCCTCGCGCGCGTGATCCCGGGCGAGGCCGACGATCTCTCCGTGCTCTACGTGCTCTCCGATCCGGATCTCGTCGCGACCCACGGCCTCGTGCGCGGAGACAACGCGATGCTCGTCGCGACGATCGTCGATCGCATCCGGCCGAAGGGTGGCGGCGTCGTCTTCGACGAGACGCTGCACGGGGGCGACATCCGTCCGAGCGTCTGGCGCGCGCTGTTTCACCCCCCGCTGCTCTTCGCCACCGTTTCGGCCATCGTCGCGAGCCTCCTGCTCGTTGCCGCCGGTCTCGGGCGGTTCGGCCGCGCCAGGCCGCCGCCTCCGCCCATCGAACCCGGCAAGCGATTTCTCGTCGAGCACGCGGCCGAACTCCTCCGTCAGGGCGGGCACGCGGGGCACGCGCTCGAACGCTATCTCGCGGCGTCGATCAGGGATGCGGGCCGAGCGCTCCACGCTCCGGCATCGCTCGACGCCGAGGGGCTTCGCGAATGGCTCGCGCACGTCGAGCGACCGGATGCGTCGACGTCGAGCCTCGAAGCGCTCGACGCGCGTGTCACCGACGCGGCGGACGGCGGCAACGTACGACAGGTGGTCGAGGCGGCGATGGCCGTCCACGCATGGAAGGAGCACACGACGAATGGATCTCGAAGCGATTCGTGAGATGGGGAGCCGCCTGCGCGCGCAGGTCTCCCGGGTGGTGGTCGGCCAGGGCAAGGCCGTCGATCTCCTGCTGACCGCGCTGCTCGCCGAAGGTCACGTGCTGCTCGAGGGCGTGCCGGGCACCGCGAAAACGTTGCTCGCCCGCTCGTTCGCGGCGTGCCTCTCGCTCGATTTCGGACGCATCCAGTTCACCCCCGACCTCATGCCGGGTGACGTCGTCGGGACCAACGTCTTCGATTTCCGGACGAACCAGTTCACGCTGACGAAGGGCCCGATCTTCACCGAGGTGCTCCTCGCCGACGAGATCAACCGCACGCCTCCCAAGACGCAGTCGGCTCTCCTCCAGGCGATGCAGGAGCGCACCGTCACGATCGACGCCGTGACCCACGCGCTCGGCGACGGCTTCATGGTGATCGCGACGCAGAACCCGATCGAACAGGAGGGCACGTATCCGCTGCCCGAGGCGCAACTCGACCGGTTCCTCTTCAAGGTGATCATCGACTACCCCGAGCGGGACGCCGAACGCGAGATGGTGAAGGTCCACGGGCATCGCTCGACGATGCCGAGGCTCTCCGATTTCGCGATCGAGCCGGTGACCGACCTTGCGGGGCTCACCGCCGCGCGCGCCGCCGTCGCGGCGGTCAAGCTCTCCGACGAGTTGATCGACTACGTCGTCGACCTCGTGCGCGCGACGCGCGGGCGACCGACGCTCCTCTGCGGGGCCTCGCCCCGCTCGGCCAACATGCTCGCGAGCGCCTCGCGCGCCATCGCCGTGCTCAAGGGGCGGGACTTCGTCACCCCCGACGACGTCAAGGCGCTTGCGATTCCGGTGCTGCGCCATCGCGTCGTGCTGGCGCCCGGAGCCGAGATCGAGGGCGTAACCGCCGAAACCGTCGTGCGACAGGTGCTCGAACAGGTGCCCGCTCCGCGCTGAGCGCCCGCTCTCGACCCCGCCCCCTCCCCCCGCCCCTCCCCGATCTGGAACCTGTTTCCCCTCCGTGCGCCCGACCCTTCGCTGCGTCCTGCTGTTCGCCTCCGCGATCCCCGTCGCGTTGCTGCCCGTCTTCTTGTCGTCGCGTGCGCTCGCCATCTGGGTCGCTTGGATGGGGCTCTCGCTGCTCGCGGCCGGGATCGACGCCGTTCTGGCGTTTCCGGCGAGAAGACTCCGGGTCGTCGGACGTGCGCCCCGTACGCTGTTCGTCGGCGCCGAAGGCGTCGTCGAACTCGACGTCGATCCGTCGGGCGTGCGTCGGCACGTCGTCGTCGAGGTGCTTCTCGACACCGACGACGAACTGACGCCTGCGTCGATCCAGCGCGTGGCGCTCGAGGGCGCGCTCGTCACGTTGCGCTGTCCCGTGCGCGGGCGGCGGCGGGGGACGTATCGCGTGCGGGGAGCATCGCTGCGTTGGACGGGGCCCCTCTGTCTCGTCGAGCGTCGGGTGGACCGAACGGCGGCGCTCGAGATCGCGGTGATTCCCGACATCCGTCCCGTGCGGGAGGCGGCGCTCCGGTTCTTCACGACGCGCGAATTCGTCGTGGGATCGAAGGTCGAGCGCCACTCCGGCGAGGGATCGGAGTTCGAGTCGCTCCGCGAGTACACGCGGGGCATGGACCCTCGCGCGATCGATTGGAAGGCGTCGGCCCGCCACCGAAAACTGATCGCCGACGAGTATCGGGCCGAGCGGGATCACCAGATGGTCGTCTCGATCGACACCGGCCGGCTGATGCGCGAGCCGCTCTCGGGGCTCGCGCGCGTCGATCACGCGATTCACGCGGCGCTGCTGCTCGGCTACGTCGGACTGCGCACGGGCGATCGGGTCGGCTTCCACGCCTTCGGCGAGCGACCGCACCTCTTCCTCCCGCCGATCGGGGGAGTCGACGCGTTTGCAAGGCTTCAGACGGCCGCGGCCGGGCTCCGCGAGACGACGGCCGAGACCAACTACACGCTCGGACTGCTCGACCTGATGACGCGGTTGCGTCGCCGCTCGCTCGTCGTCGTGTTCACCGACTTCGTCGACAGCGTGACGGCGAGTCTGATGGTCGAGAACGTCGCGCGCCTCGTCCGGCGCCATCTGGTCGTGTTCGTGGCGTTGCGCGACCCCGAACTCGACGCGCTGAAGAGCGCGCCGCCGAACGGGACGCTGGGCCTCTACCGCGCCGTGACCGCCGGGGATCTCGTCCGAGAGCGGACCGTGGTCTTGAGGCGGCTCGAGCGCATGGGCGTGCGCGTCGTGGACGCCGCTCCGAGGGACGTCGCGACCGGGTTGCTCGCGGCCTATCTCGACGCGCGACGCCGGGAACTCGTCGGATGATCGACGCGCCGCTCAAGAGCTTCGAGTTCCGCCGCGAGCGTCAGGGCTCCTGGCTCGAACTCGAGCGACTCGTCGAGAGGACGGAGCGCTCCGACCTGCGGCGCCTCTCGGCGCAGGAATTGGCCCGGCTCCCGTTGCTCTACCGAGCGGCCCTCTCCTCGCTCTCGGTCGCTCGCGCGATCTCGCTCGACCGCAACGTCGTCGAGTATCTCGAAGGCTTGTGCGCGCGGGCGCACGCGTGCGTGTACGGCGTGCGCAGGCCGCTCTTCGAAGCGCTCGCCGATTTCTTCCTGCGACGCTTCCCCCGCGCCGTCCGTGCGAACTCCCGGGCGATCCTGCTTTCGTTCGCGATCGTGCTGCTCGGTCTGGCGGCCGGCTGGTGGCTCTGCGCCGCCGACTCCGAGCACTACTACGCCTTCGTCGGCGGCGACCTCGCCGGGGGCCGCGATCCGGGCGCCACGACGGAGTTCCTGCGCAACGGGCTCTACGATCGGGGCCGCGATACGGGGTCGCTCGCGAACTTCGCCTCGTTCCTCTTCGCGCACAACGCGCGGGTGGGGATCCTGGCGTTCTGCCTCGGCCTGCTCGTCGGGCTTCCCACGTTTCTGCTGTTGTTGACGACGGGGCTCATGATGGGGGCATTCGGCTGGCTCTACGGGAGTCGGGGACTCGGCGTCGACCTGTGGGGGTGGCTCCTGCCGCATGGCTTCACCGAGATCGGCGCCGTCGTCCTGTGCGGTGCGGGCGGATTCCTCGTCGCCCACGCGATCGTGTTCCCGGGCGAGCTGTCGAGGCTCGACAATCTCGCCCGGCGGGGTCGCGACGCGGGCGTGCTCGTGATCGGCGCCGTCTCCATGCTGCTCGTGGCGGGGCTGATCGAGGGGATCTTCCGCCAGACGGTCGTCGACGTGACGATCCGCTACACGGTGGCGCTGGCGACGCTCGCGGGGTGGACGCTCTACTTCACGTACGCCGGTCGGGCGCGGTCCTCATGAGCCCCGCCGTCGCGAACCCCGCCCGACCCGCGACCGCCGTTTTCGGCGCGGCATCGCTTCGAGGGACGCCGCACGAGATCGTGACGCCCGAGGGTGTTCCTCTCGTGCTGCGCATCGCGCCCGCGGGCGATCGGGCGTCGGCGTTCCTGCTCGACGTGATGTGGCTCTCGTGCCTGCTGACGTTCATGGGCCTCGTCGGGGGCTTCGTCGCCGGCGGGTTCGGCTGGGCGACGGCCATCCTGCTGCTCATGCTCTTCATCGCGCGGACCTTCTACTTCACGTGGTTCGAGATCCGTCGCCACGGGTCGACGCCAGGCAAGCGCCGCGTGGGCCTCCGGGTGGTGGACGCCCACGGCGGCCCGCTGACCGCCGAGGCGGTCATCGCCCGCAACCTGACGCGCGAGGTGGAGGTGTTCCTGCCCCTGTCCGTCGTTCTCGCCCCTTCGTCGATGGGGTTCGGGGGGCCCGGCTGGTTGCAATTCGTGGCGGTCGCGTGGACGTTCGTCTTCGCGCTCTTCCCGCTGTTCAACCGCCGTCGCATGCGCGCCGGCGACCTGATCGCGGGGACGCTGGTCGTTCTCGAGACGCGCACGACGCTCCTGTCCGACGTCGGCCGAACCCGTCCGGCCGCCGCACCGGACGCCCGGCCGTTCCCGTTCACCGATGCCCAACTCGACGTCTACGGCAACTACGAGCTGCAAGTGCTCGAAGACGTGCTGCGGCGCGCGCGCGGGACCGGCGCCGATCCGAAGATGCTCGACGCCGTCGCGAGGAAGATCTGCAAGAAGATCCGCTGGTCGGGCGAGGTCGGCAGACCCGAGCCGTTCCTGGATGCGTTCTACGCCGCGCTGCGCGCCCGGCTCGAGCATCGCCTGCTTCTCGGTCGCGCCAAGGCCGACAAACACGCGACGTGACGACGAGCGGTAGAGTCACGGGGTGAGCGCCACCGTCCCCGTCCGCTGCGTCGTCTTCGATCTGGGCGGCGTTCTGGTGCGACTCGCGGGATCGTGGACACGCGCCTGCGAGGTTGCAGGCCTGCCGGTGCGCGGCGCCGCCGATTCGCCCGAAGCCAGGCGCGCCCGGCACGGGCTCGTGGTCGCGCACGAAGAGGGGCGCCTTGACCATCGCGCGTTCCTACGAGGCGTCGTCGACTTGATCGAGGGCGCGTACACGGTCGACGAAGTCGACGCCATCCATCGTGCGTGGGTGCTCGAGCCCTATCCCGGCGTCGAGGCGCTGCTCCACGAGTTGCGCGGTGCCCGCGTTCGCACGGGTGTCCTCTCGAACACGAACGACGTTCACTGGCGGGAGCAGTTCGAGGGCGACCGCGGGCTCCCTCCGCGCCTGCGCGCGCCCATCGATCATCCGCACGGGAGTCATCTTCTCGGCGTGCGCAAGCCCGATCGTGCGATCTACGACCGGTTCGCGCGCGAGGTCGCCCTCGACGCCTCGCATCTCCTCTTCTTCGACGATCTTCCCGACAACGTCGCCGGCGCCCGTGCGGCCGGCTGGCGTGCCGAGCGCATCGACCCGACCGGCGACACGGCCTCGCAGATGCGCGCCCACCTCGCGGCGAACGGCATCCTCGTGCCCGCCTGAGCAAACGAACCGGGCCCTCTCGTTTTCCAAGGGAACGCGTAGACTCGCGACAATGGTGTCGTCCGCCCCGATCCTCGTCGTCGGCGCCGGATTCGCGGGCGCGACGCACGCACGCGTGCTGGCCGAGGCGGGTCGCCGAGTCGAGGTGATCGACCGCCGACCCCACGTCGCCGGGAACGCGTTCGACGAAGTGGACGCGACGGGAATTCGACGCCACGCCTACGGCCCGCACTTCTTCCACACGAACAGCGCCCGCGTCATGTCGTGGCTCGAGCGCTTCGGCGCATTCGTTCCCCACGAACATCGCGTGACGGTGCGACTGCCCGCCTCGGGTGCGTTCGTGCCACTGCCGGTGAATCGACGGACGGTCAATGCCGTGCTCGGCCTCGATCTGCGAGACGCGCGCGAGGTTGCCGCCGCGCTCGCTCGGGTGTCGATCCCCAATCCGTCGCCGGCGAACGCGGCCGAGCATCTCCACGCCCGGATCGGGATCGCGCTGACCGCGCTGCTGTACCGGCCCTATTCGAGGAAAATGTGGGGCGTCGAACTCGAGGAGCTCGACGCGTCCGTCGTCAACCGCATCCCGGTGCGGCACGACGACGAGGACCGCTACTTTCCCGGCGACCGCTTCCAGGGCCTGCCCCGCGACGGATACGCCGAACTCGTCGGGCGAATCCTCGACCATCCCGGCATCCGCG
>JANNRO010000685.1:0-3618 GCA_031401505.1 Planctomycetia bacterium | reverse complement strand
TGCCGGCGGCGGCGGCGAATCCGACGACGGCGACTGCTCGCGCAGCCGGGCGTCGCTCGCGCGCACGGCGGAGGGTTCGGGGTCCGGTTACGTCGAACTCCGCCGCCGCGTGGACGACGTCCTGCGCAACAAGTTCAAGGTCGAAGTCGAAGACCTCTCCCCGGGTCTCGCGCTCGAGATCTGGATGGAAGACGGGGTCGGCTCGGGCGTCTTCGCCAATATCGGCACGCTGACCGTCGGTTCGCTCGGAGAGGCCGAGCTCGAGCGTGAGTCGGAGGATGGCGACGAGATGCCGTTCGGCGTGCTCGACGTCGCGGCGCTCGTCGGCCGCGTCGTCGAAGTTCGACGGACCTCGGACGGCGTCGTGCTGCTCCGCGGGACCGCACCAACGCTCGTGACCGAGCAGTAATCGGGTTCTCGTACGATCGGGTTCGCCGCGCTGGAGCTAGTCTCCCCCCACCAGCCCGGCCGGCGTTCTCCCCTCGCGGGCGGGTCGAAAGACCCGCCCGCGAGTTTTTCCGTCAGGCAGCGTTCCGTCTGCCACCTCGGGTCAAACCGTCAGCGGGCGTTCACGGTGAGCTCGGCGTCGAGCCGGATCTCGGGGCGATCGGAGTGCGACGTCGTGATTCGAACCGGCTGGACGTCGTGCCCGGGCTCGGTTCGACCCGGGTGCGTGACGCGGAGGTCGTAGGCGCGTGACTTCGCGTCGTCGGATTCGACGCGGTCGAGCGTCCAACGAAACGTCGGGCGACTCGCCTCGGGCAACGCGAGCGATTCGATGCCGAGCACCGTCCACTCGGGCGCGTCCCGCGGGCACTTCAAGCGCAGCACGGCGGTCGCGGCCTCGCCCGGCGCGCGCACGCCGAAGAGCAACCGCGGCCCGGGTGCCCCCATCGGCGTGACGACGACGACGCCCAGTCGAATGTCGAGCACCACCGTCAGGACGGCGCCGAACCGCTGCTTCGGGTCGTTCGTGTAGATCGTGACCCACTTCTCCTGATCGCCCTCGCGCTCGGTCGTGTCGATGCGGATCGAGAGCGTCTTCGAAGTCGACGGCTGGATGTGCGGGTCGCCCTCCCACGCGGCCTTCACGCACCCGCATCCGGTCTCGATGTCACGAATGCAGAGCACGCCGGTTCCGGCATTGCGCAGCGTCACGGTCCGCTCGACGTGCTCGCCCTGCTTGAACGCGCCGAGCAGCAGTCGATTGCCGGGTAACTCGACGAATACGAGGCTCGGCGGGTTGGCCGTCTCGACTTCGCATCCCTCGGGCATCGGCTTGCCCTGGAAGGAGAACGCCGCGGCCTTCGACGACGCGGCGCCGGGCTTCGCGTTGCCGGGCGCGGGCGCCCGCGAGAGCCACACGAACGCGACGCCCCCCGCGGTCAGGCCGAGCACGAAGACCGCGGCGAGGCGGATCGACGCCCGCCGAACCGGGTGCTTCGAGCCGCTGGTCGGATCGGGCCCGTCATCGATCGACGATCGCAAGGGCGCGCTCACGCCGGTCAATGTAGTTCAGGTCGACCGTCGCATCGGCGGTTTCCCGCCGACGCGACGATCGACGCCGCGCGCTTACGACCTGCGCTTCTTCTTGTCGTTCTTGTCGTACTTGTCGTACTTGTCGTCGTCGCACGTCGAGGGCTTGCTGCAGACGGGCTTCTCGCAGGCCGGCTTGTCGCACGAGGGCTTCTCGCAGGAGGGCTTCTCACAGGTCGGCTTCTCGCACGCGGGCTTCTCGCACGGCGGGGGCTCGCAGGGCGGCGGCTCGCACGGGGGCGGCTTGCAGGGCGGCTTGCACTCCTCGCGCGGGACGCACTCCCAGGGAACGTAGGACGACACGCGGAAGGCGGGGAGATCGTCGCACCAGCGCGGCTTCCAATCGCAGGGGAACACGCCCTCGGGCTTCAGGCAGTGACAATCGACCGGCGCGCAGACGGCCTCGCCGACGCCGTTCACCGTGACTTCGATGCGGACGTCGCCGTCGAAGTACCCCTCGGGGAAGTACGGGCACTTCGCGGCGAGCGTCACGGTGACGTGGGCGTAGCCATCGATCACCCGGACGTCGTTGACCGTGATCAACCCGTTGCGGCCGTACTGCTCACCGGGGAACTCGCGGCCCATCATGAAGTCGGCGAGGTCGGCCATCGTCGACGTGCCGCCCTTGCGACCCGTCTCGCAGTCCGGGCAGCCGCGGTCGAGCTTCACGTAGACGTCGAGCGAACTCGGCGACGGGTCGGAGAGCCAGACCCTCGCGTCGAGGCGCAGCTCGTGGACCTTCCCGCTCTGGCACTCGCACGTCTTCTGGCAGTAGCCGAAGTCGAGCGTGAGATCGATCTCACCCGGCGCGAGCGACTTGCTCCACACGTTCGTCGCGGGGGACGTGCGCGTCAGACCCGCGGGAATCGTCGTCGGGTCGATCTCGACCTCGTAGTCGGCCTCCGGCAGATCGTCGAACGAGTAGATGCCATCGGCATCCGTCAGCGTGAACGAGGGCGTCGGCGCGGGCGGCGTGACGCGCACGCCCGAGGGATCGACGACCCAGAGGTTGATCCGCACGTTCGGGATGCCCGACTCGCCGGAGCCCGTCTCCTGGATGCCGTCGCAGTCCGTCTCCTGCCAGACGCGGTCACCGAGCCGACCGAGCTTCTTGCAGTAGCCGAAGTCGATCGAGCGGTCGTCGAGATTCGT
Organism: Planctomycetia bacterium; assembly: GCA_031401505.1. Classification (GTDB taxonomy): domain Bacteria; phylum Planctomycetota; class PLA2; order PLA2; family JAEUHO01; genus JANNRO01. The sequence goes on along the minus strand of JANNRO010000685.1, from coordinate 930 downwards.
CTGGTCGAGTGTCGTCGTGGCGGGGACCGCCGCGGGGAACGTCCGCGTGTAGCCGAACAGCGCGCCACCCGCCGCGAAGTTGGACGCGTCGACCTGGACCGCATACGAGGCGCCGGCCTCGGGTGCAGGCAACTGGTCGAACAGGTAATAGCCGGCGGTGCCGAAGATACCGGCCGGGCTCGCGAACGACTCGCCCGGCGGCAGGTCGTGCGTCAGTTGCGGGTTGGTCCAGGTCGCGCCCGCAGGCGGGGTCACGGCCGACAGGATGCCGCCGGTGTTCAGGAAGAGCGTCACCGAGACGCCATTGACGCCGTGCTCGCCGGTCGAACCGGGCGTCGTCGTGTCTTCGATGCCGTTGCAGATGTTGAGCGCGTCGGCCCAGACGCGGTCCCCGATGCGGCCCGGCTTCTCGGTCTTGCAGTATCCGAAGTCGAGCGCACGGTCGTCGAGGTTCGTCTGATCGAGCGTCGTCGTCGCGGGGACTGCCGCCGGGAACGTGCGCGCGTAGCCGAACAGCGGGCCGCCCGCGAGGAAGTTGGACGCGTCGACCTCGACCGCGTACGAGGCGCCGGCCTCGGGTGCGGCGAGCTTGTCGAACAGGTAGAAGCCCGCCGTGCCGAAGATGCCGGCCGGGCTCGAGAACGATTCCCCCAGCGGCAGATCGTGCGTCAGCTGCGGGTTGGTCCAGGTCGCGCCCGCGGGCGGGGTCACGACCGACAGGATGCCGCCGGTGTTCAGGAACAGCGTCACCGAGACGCCGTTGACGCCGTGCTCGCCCGTCGAGCCGGGCGTCGTCGTGTCTTCGATGCCGTTGCAGATGTTGAGCGCGTCGACCCAGACGCGGTCACCGATGCTGCCGGGCGCCTCCCGCTTGCAGTACCCGAAGTCGAGCGAGTGGTCGCTGTTCTTGATCGGGTTGAGCGTGAGCGT
>JANNRO010000684.1:0-3828 GCA_031401505.1 Planctomycetia bacterium | reverse complement strand
GCCTCCCCGCCGACCGAGCGCGGCTCCTCGCCGAGATCGAGGCCGCCCGTCGGGGGGAGATTCCGCTGGTCCCCGAGGAGTGGCGCGGGTTGTGACGTGCGGCCGGCTGCAGGAGGGCTCGTCCCGGTCCGATCGTAGACTCCACCTCCTCATGCGCGTTCTCCCGTGGATTTCCCGTGCCGTCCTGCTCGCGGTCGCGAGCACGGCAGGTGCGAGGGGCGCCGCGGCCCGGGATCGGACGACGGTCCCGCTCGCCGATCGGATCGCGCGCGTCGTTTCGACGGCGGGCGTGAAGGCGGGCAAGCTGGGCGTGCTCGTCCTGTCGCTCGACGACGGGGGCGTCGTCTTCGAGAAGGACGCCGATCTGGCGCTCGTGCCCGCGTCGACCGCGAAGCTCGCGACGGCCGCCGCCGTGCTCGATCTGCTCGGGCCCGGCCACGTGTTTGCGACGACGTTGAGCGTGCGCGGTGAAGCGATCGACGAGGGTGGCGTCGTCGAGGGCGATCTCGTCCTCCACGGCAGCGGCGATCCGAGCCTTTCGAAGCGCGATCACGAGTCCGATCCGCTCTGGCCGCTCTCGACGCTCGCGGCCCAGGCCGCGGCGCGCGGCGTCACGGCAGTCACCGGGGCGCTCGTGCTCGACGACGGCGCCTTCGACCGCACGTTTCTTCATCCGTCCTGGCCTGCGAGCGATCTCGACGACTGGTACGGAGCGCCGGTTGCCGGGCTTACGTTCAACGATTCCTGCGTCACGGTCCTCGTGCGCGGGGGTGCGAGCAGCGGGACGTCGGCATCGGTGCTGGTGCCGAGCACGTCGGGGCCGTGGCCGCTCGTCTGTGCGGTCTCCACCTCCGACGTGCGACAGCCGACGGTGGGCGCGATGTGGATCGACGGGAAACTCCGCCTCCGCGTCACGGGGGAGATGCCGCCCGGAACGGAGACGAGCTTCGACACGCCCGTACCCGATCCGCTGGCGTTGGTTGGCGGCGCCGCGCTCGAGGCGCTGCGTCGCGCCGGCATCCGGGTGGCCAAGGGCGTGCGCTACGCGGGCGCCGCGGGCGATCGAGTGCGCGGCGCCGAGGTCGCACGCATCGAGAACTCGCTGCGGTTGGCGCTGCGCGTGATGAACAAGCGCAGCCAGAACCTCTATGCCGAAGTGCTGTTCAAGGCGGCGGGGGTCGAGGCGCTCGGAAGCGGGACGTGGGAGACCGGCGAGCAGGCGGTGGCGCTGACGTTCGAGCGCCGCGGCATCCCGACCGAGGGGATGCGCGTGGTGGACGGTTCGGGCCTTTCGAAACAGAACCGTCTCTCCGCGTCCGCGCTCGCGCGACTCCGGCTCTCGTTCGACCGCGACGTGCTTCGCGGGCCGGTGCTGCGCGAGTCGCTCGCGACGCCGGGCGAGGAAGGAACCCTCTCCCGGCGATTCCGCGGCGTGGCGGGTCGAGAGCGGATTCGAGCGAAGACCGGCACGCTCGGGCGTTCGGGGGTGTTCGCGCTCGCCGGATTCGTGGACGGCCGGGCGAAGCCCGAGGGCGGGCGCGGGTACGCGTTTGCGATCGTGAACAACGGGACGCAAGCGAAAGGCGATCCCCGGTCGCTCGAGGAGGACATCGTGAAGGAACTGCTCGCCGAATGAGCGACGCGGGCGAGCCGACCGCCGCGTTTGCCTTTGCGTCCGATGACGACGCGGCCCGCGGCACGGGCGCCGCGTCGCGGCCCGCGGGACCGGTGCCGCTGGCCGAACGCATGCGACCCGCGCATCTCGAAGACGTCGTCGGGCAAGACGCCGTGCTCGGCAGGGGCTCGTTCCTCGGCGAGGCCGCACGCACCGGCACCGTGCCGAGCGTCGTTTTCTGGGGGCCACCGGGGACGGGCAAGACCACGATCGCACGCTGTCTCGCCGCCTCGATGAGCGGCACGTTCGTCGCGCTCTCGGCCGTGACCTCGGGCGTCAAGGACGTCCGCGCCGTCGTGGACGAGGCGCAATCGCGCCGCCGCGCGGGGGGGCGGACGATCCTCTTCGTCGACGAGATCCACCGCTTCAACAAGGCGCAGCAGGACGCGTTCCTGCCGCACGTCGAGTCGGGGCTGCTCGTGCTGCTCGGTGCCACGACCGAGAATCCGGGCTTCTCGTTGACGCGCGCACTGCTCTCGCGGTTGCGCGTCGTCGTGCTCGTCCCGCTCGGTGCCGCGGCGCTTTCGACGTTGGTCGACCGTGCGCTCGACGACCCCGCGCACGGCCTCGGGGGGCGATTCCTGCTCGAAGATCGCGCCCGCGAGGCGCTCCTCGACCTCGCGGCGGGCGACGCACGCCGTGCGCTGTCGGTGCTCGAGTCGGCGTCGTCGCGCGCGATCGGCCGCGCGGCCGTCTCCCCGATCACGCTCGACGACGTGAAGGAGGCGGCGCAGCGCCGGATCGCCGCGTACGACAAAGGCGGAGACCTGGCCTACGACGCGCTGTCGGCGTTCCACAAGTCGTTGCGGGGAAGCGACGCGGATGCGTCGCTTTATTGGGCGGCGCGGATGCTCGAGGGGGGGGAGGACGCGCTCGTGCTCGTCCGGCGCATGCTCGCGATGTCCTGCGAGGACGTCGGGCTGGCCGACCTCCATGCGACGCGCGTGGTTCTCGAGGCGAAGCAGGCGATCGAGTTTCTGGGCGTTCCCGAGGGGGAACTGGCGCTGGCTCGCGCCATCATCTATCTGGCGGCGGCGCCGAAGTCCAATGCGGTCGCCAACGCGCTCGGCGCGGCCCACGACGCCGCCAAACGCCATCCCGACCTCCCCGTGCCCCTCCACCTCCGACAGGCCCCGACGGCTTTCGCCGAGTCGATGGGACACGGCGCCGCCTACCAGTACCCCCACGACTTCGCGGGCGCGTTCGTCGCGCAGGACTACCTGCCCCCGGAACTCGACGGCGCCAGGCTCTACGTGCCGATCGAGGTGGGCGACGAACGCGAGATCGCGAAGCGGATCGCCTATTGGCAGCGGTTGCGCGCCGCCGCCGCGTCCGCGAAGGAGACGACGTGATCGACGCCGCGGTATCGATCGCAAAGGAGGCGGGAGCCCTTCTACTCGAGCGCTATGGTCGGTTGACGGGCGCCGAGATCGGGCGCAAGGGGCCGCGGGACTTCGTGACGGTCGCCGACCGTGACGCCGAGGCGTTGATCGCCCGTCGCCTCGCCGAGGAGTTTCCAGACCACGGACTGCTCGCCGAGGAGGGGGCTCGCCGCGGCGACGGCGAGGGGCCGATCTGGATCGTCGACCCGCTCGACGGCACGACCAACTTCGTCCACGGAATCCCGTTCTTCGCGGTCAGCATGGGTCTCGTCGAGAATGGCGTGCCGATCTTGGGCGTCATCCATGCGCCCGCGCTCCGTCGCACGTTTTACGGTGCGCCCGGGCAGGGGGCGTTCGACGACGAGCGGCCGCTCTCGGTCAGCGTCACGCCCGACCTCGGCGAGGCGCTCGTCGCGACCGGGTTCGGATATTCCCTCGACAAGGTCGCCGACCACAATCTCGACAACCTGGCGTCGGTGGCTCGCGTCGCCCGGGGAATTCGCCGTCTGGGCTCCGCGGCGCTCGATCTCGCGTTCGTGGCGGCCGGCCATCTCGACGCGTTCTGGGAGCTTCATCTGTCTCCGTGGGACGTCGCCGCGGGCGCCGCGATCGTGCGTGCCGCGGGCGGCACCGTCACCGACACCCGCGGCGGCGACGATTGGCTCCACGGTCGCCACATCGTCGCCACGAACGGGCTCCTTCACGACGTGATCCGGTCGCACCTTCACCCGCTGCAGGCGCTATGACCGTGCGATCGAGCGGCGGCTCGCG
>JANNRO010000683.1:0-13011 GCA_031401505.1 Planctomycetia bacterium | reverse complement strand
TGGCGGCGGAAGAGCGAGCAAAGTTGCGATTGCGACGGCTCGGGCCGGTGACCCTACCATTAGCGATGCGAGACTTCAGGACGCGGCTGACCATGCCGCGAAGCGTCGGGCGAAGACGGCGTTCGGCATTCCGACGGCCACGAAGATCGCGAACTCGTACGCCGGGAAGCGGGCGACGCTCGAAGCGCAGGCGGACGAGGCGAAGCAGGATCGACGACAGTTCGACAAGGAGGCCACGAGGAACCGGGAACGACTCTCGGATCGCGCGTTTGCGACGTGGAAGGGCAAGAACGAGTCCCGCGATCGAAGACTCGACCTACGGCGCGCGGCACGGCTCGATGGGGACGCATGGAAAGACGACAAACTTCGTGCGAAGCGCGACGATCCAACGACGCGCCTGACGCCGGAGGAGCGAGGCGAACTCCGGGCACTCGAAGCGACGCGAGTCGCGCGGAGGATCGAGCGGGACCAGATCGCCAAGCGCGAGAAGGCACGACTTGAAAAGATGAAAGCACGGTGGGCGAAGGAGGACGCCGACTCGGCGAAGGCCAACGACGAGCTTTCGACCGATGACTACAACGCGTGGCAGGCTCGTCAGGACGCGGCGGCGGAGGCCGATGAATCCGACCTCCGCGACGCGCTCGAAGCGAAGGACGGCGCGGCGCAACACGGGAAGGGGCCGCCCCTCAATGCAGCGGAGGCGGCCGCCCTGAAGGAACTCAAGAAGAGAAAAGGCGCTCGAGATGCGCGAGCGGCGGCCCCGCAGGTCATGGACTCGGCGGGCTGCCCCAACTGTCCCGCGCCGCCGTCGTGCCCTCCGCCGGCACAGTGGGTCTGTACACCCCCACCCGACCCCACGCCCAAGCCGGACAACGGTCGCTCCTACGAGAAGCCCGAGGGGTCGCCGCCCGATCCCTCACCGCCGCCCGGCGACAAGAGCGGCCCCGGAAGCGCACCGATCCTGCCCATCGGAAGTGGCGCGGGTATCGCAGGCCCGAAGGTGGGCGGCGAGAGACCGCCGAACGACGTGCGCCCAGAGGATGCAGACGAGTCCGAACAGGCCGCGGCGGACCGCCTGCGGTCCGATGCCGCCGCCAAGCGAAAAACCGCGGAAGCACTGGCGACGCTCGACCAGAACATTGACGAGATCCTGGACCGCCTGCTCGGCGCCGAGCCGCCCCGCCTTTCCATCCATGAGGCGCTGTGGGATCTGAATCACGAAGCACGCGAGAATCTCCGAGCGGCGATCCGCATCGAGCAACTCGCGGAACTCCGTGTCGCGGACCTTGAGGCCGAGCTCGGCGAGTTCTCGACCCTGGGCATGCAGACCGAATGGGAGTTGGTGCACGGGAAGGGGCCGACGGACCGGCCTGCCGCACTCGCGCGATCGGCTCGACTGCGGAGCATTCGAGACGCGCTCGTTGCAACGCAGAAGGAGATCCAAACGGAGTTGGCGGAGGCAGAGAAGGCCGTTCGTGTCGCCGCGACCGAGGTCGCGCGCCTCGTCGCTCCCGCACGGGCCCGCGTGGGATGGCTCAAGAAGGACGCCGACTACGCGGGCAGGAATCCTGCGGAACTACTTGCCAGCGGCCTGATCGACATGGTGGGGAGTGCCGTCACGACCGCTCTCAATGTCGTGCTCGCGTCGCTCTCCCTTCCCACGCTCACGTGGAGGAACCGTCTTCCGGACGCCTCCGCCTCGAACGCCGGCGCGATCTTCGGACGGGCGATCGGCGAAGCCGCCAGCGCCGTCGTGGTGGGGAAGGTCCTCGAATACGGCATGGCCGGGTTGCGCGCCTTCGTCGGAGCGATGCGCAAGACCGGGAACTCCGTCGTCGAGGCGCTCCATGCAGCCAAGCGCGGCGCCAAGGCAGCAGAAGAGGCGCGGACGTTTGCGGCGGTTCCGAAACCAAAAAAGCCCCCTCCGAGCAGTCCACCGGACGCGCCGAGTGCCGGGCCGACCTCGCGCAGTTCGACGGCCGGCGGGTCGCCCCCGGTTCGCCCTGGAACGACGAATCCAACCGGTCCCAAGCCGGTAGGGCCGCCCGAGCCTCATGCTCCTGTGAAATCGGCGACGGTCGAGCCTCCCGCCGGGCGAGCGCCAACGTCTTCTGCGAAGGTTGAAACCTCGAAGCCAGGGGAATCAGGGGCGATGACGAAGGACGCCGAGCCCGGCCATTTTGAGGGCGGCAACGTCGCGGAGCGTCCAGCGTCTCCGCAGCCCGCAGTAGCCTTGGACACGAGCGCGCACCACTTTCTCTATCCCAGGACAACAACGAACCCCGAGTGGACCAAGAACGCCCGCGAAGTGTTATCGGGTCGCGACCTGCGAGTTCCGGAGGGTATGATCGACGAGATTGTGACGAAGACTGGTACGACGCGCGCGCAAGTACTGGACGATTTGTCCAAATTTGGACGATCCGTTGAGGTCATTCCGGAAGGCTCGGCGGCAACTCGGGCGGCACTGGACAAGGTTGCGAGCAAGAAGGTGAAGGAGTTCGACCGGAGAATCGGGGCAAGTGCCGCCGACTTCGGAGAACAACTCGCGACGGGCGACAGGCGTCAGGCAGAGGCACTGATAAGGAGCGGTCTCATGACTCGCGAGCAGATCATTTCCCTAACTCCGCCGGGCCTTCGCCCCGGGGAGGGATGGAGCAATTCCACGATCGCCGCACTGGTGGCAATCGCCCTTGCCGCAACTTCTACTGATGATTCCAGATAGGAGCAGACACCGTGGACACCCCAGACGCACTTCGACTTGTCCGAGGGTTAGCGGCAGCTGCGGACGCAGCAGCATCTGGACCTTGGCACCGGGTTCATGCGGACGCAGTTGGGTACATGAGCGCGTCGTTCATTGCAACCGTCGAGAGCGATGACTTTCCAGGCGCTAACAACATCGTCGCTGCGACGTACCTGGCGCCTGATTGGGCGACTCATCCGCAAGAGGAGGCGAATGGGAACTTCATAGTTGCGGCGCGCAACAGTGTACCAATTCTTTGCAGCCTACTTGAAGAACTTCTCGCCGCGAGACGTGAGCTTCGGCAGTCTCTTCAGAGTCTGTTGAAGTGCACCGAACAGTCACAGCATTACACGCCGCTGGAACGCGACCAAGCAATCGCCGAAGCCAATCGCGTTCTTGATGGTTCAAGTCTGCCAAGTGTGGATTGACTTATTGTAGCGGCCCAGCGCCAATGTGGAGGTCTGACCGCGGGTCGGGACAGCGATTCCGCACCTTCGTCGGGAAGTGACTGTCAGGTGCGGACTTGGGGAGGATTTTTCGGTCGATCAGGTTCGGCAGGCTTCGTCGGCGGCTCGCGATGCCGCCTTGGCGAGAAATGCGGCGAAACACGGAAATACGGAAAATACGGAAAATACGGAGGCGGGCACGTTTTCTTCAACTTCGCGACCCCGCGAAGAAAATCGCCTAACGTATTCCGTCCGCTCGACGCGACGCGAACTCCGCGAATCGACGACGGGGCCCGCGTCCGCGCGCCGTGGTTACTTCGGCGTCGAGGTCGGTCGGGTCGGGCGCGGATCCGGGGCGGGCGTGCCCGCGACGGTCGTCGGACGGTACTCGTGGTCGCGCAGGCGGACGATCTCGATCTTCACGATTCCGTCGTCTCGCAGGAGTTTGTCGACGACGTCCTGCCCCTCGGTCACCCGACCGAACACCGAGTAGTCGCCGTCGAGATTGGCCGACGTGCTCGTCGTGATGAAGAACTGACTGCCTTCGGTATCGCGACCCGAACTCGCCATGGCGATCACGCCGCGATAGGGCCGGCGGCGCGAGGGCTCGGTCTTGATCGCATACCCGGGGCCGCCCTCGCCGATCCGTGGGCCCTTCTCCTTTACCGAGAACGGATCGCCTCCCTGCGCCATGAAGAACGGGATGACGCGATGGAAGGCGACCCCGTCGTAGAAGCCCTTCTTCGCGAGGAAGATGAAGTTGCGGACCGTGTTGGGCGCGTCGTCCTCGAAGAGCTCGAGCGTCACCGGCCCTCGAGTGGTGACGATGCGGATCTGCGGGAGATTCTTCCCCTCGTCGGCCTTGCGAAGCCCCAGTTCCTGCGACCAGAGTTCGAGGTACTTCCTCGAGAAGGAAAGCTGAGCCGAGAGCTCGGGTCCCACGGGAAAGCGCGCCGCGATCGGGTCCAGGAGCTCGACGGCCTTGCCGAAGTCACCGAAGCGGTAGCGCAGAACGCCTTCGGCGCCGCGCATCGCGACGGACTCGCCGCCGCGCTTCGTCAACTCTTCGGCGATACGTGCGAACGCGGCGGGATAGTCCGACGGCGTCATGTCTTTGCCTTCGGAGAACTCGGCGATGTCGAGGGCATTGACCGCCCACACGGCCTCGGGGAAGTGCGGCAGCACGCTCAACGCCGTGACGTACGCGGCGCGCGCGGCGCCCGTCTCGCCGACCTTCTCGAGCAGATCGCCGCGTGCGACGTGCAGCATCGCGAGGTCGGGGCGCGCCGCGATCACGCGATCGATCGGGACGAGCAACTTCTCGCGAATCGTCTCCTGCGTCACCGTTCCCGAGTGGTAGACGGTCACGAAGTCTCGCCACGCGGCCATGCGCGCGTCGTCGGCCTGGTCCTCGTTCGCAAGCGCCCCCGCGTTCACGACGGCCTTGCCCGACGACGACCACCCTCCCTCGGGAGGCAGGAGCTTGGCGTACTTCGAGGGCCCTTGGAGCGCGCTGCCGACGGGCGCCGACGAGAATCGGTTGAACTGCCGGGAGAGCACGACGACCGCGAGCCGGATCGGCGTCGTGTCGGAGGGAAGAGCCAGATCCTCGATCGGGATCGACGCTTCGATCGACCACGCGCCGAGTTGCACGAGATCGGCGGCGCCCTCGAGGCGGTACGTCGTGCGACCGACGCCCTTGGGCCCGCGCAACACGTAGCGGGGACCCTGGATCTGCTGGGGTGTGTACGAGGCCTGGATCGCGTCGGCGGCCGACGCGGTCACGTCGGCGCAGGCCATGAACTTCAAACCGATCGTGAAGCCCACGTCCTCTGGCATCGCGGCCGAGAGCCAGAGTTTCCCCCCCGACAGCAGCGCGCGCACCGTCGGCGTCACCGTTCCGAGCGGCTCGGCGGGGATCGTCGCGGCGGACGCCCACGCGGCCTCGCCCGGCTTGCCGTCGAGCACCAACCCGTCGCCCTTCGACACGGAGATCGCCGGGGGGGAGACCTCGGGTTCGGCGAAGGCGGCCGGAATCGAAGGTCGCGCGAGCGCGGCAAGCAGGGTGATCGGAAGGAATAGGGCGCGGGGAATCGAGCGACGCATTCGGGCTCCAGCGGAAGGCGACAACCCTCATCGAAGCCTACCCGAGGGCGACCGGCCGTCCGCGTGAGGGCGTTTCACGCCGAAACGGTGCGGCCCGGCCGACCTTTCGGTCGGCCGGGCCGCGAATTCGCGACGGGACCTGTGTCCGACGGCTACTTGACCGGCGCGTTGACCGGCGCGGGCGGGGTCTCGAACTGGAAGCCCTTTTCGCCCGCCTGCTCGCGGATCGCGTCGCGCACGGCCTTGTCGAGCGACTTGCTGTCGTCGAGACCCTGCTTGTCCATCTCGAGCTTGACGAACTGACTGCGCTTGGCGGCCAGCTCGCGGATGCGGACCTGGATCTCGCCACGCTCCTTCTTCTTCGTCTCGATCCACGCCGTCTTCTGCTCGAGGGTCATCGCGCGCATCTCGGCGGGCAGGTCCTCGACGGGAATCGTCGCGACGTCGAAGCCCGACTCGGCGCTCTTGTCGACGAGGTCCCAGCTGCCGTTGTCGTAGAGGCCCGAGGCCTTCGACTCGGCGCGTGCAGCGCCGGCGGCGGGCGCGGCGGCGGCATTGCCGTCCTGGAGCGACTGACGCTCCTTCGCCGCGTCGGCCTTCCTGCCGTAGCCGAGATAGGTCGTGTTGACCCTGCGAGAGAGGTCTTCCAAGTCCCTGTCATAGGGCGAGACGACCGCGACGGTCCCGCGATTCATGTCGATCGAGGCGTAGCGACCGCCGCCCAACGCGGCGACCTCGCGCCACCCGGCCGAGTCGGAATCGTCGGCGCCACCGCAGTAGATCGAATTGATGCGCACGCCGAGGCCGGCCGCATGCTTGACGACGTCACGGAACTTCGCGCGCTGGTCCTGATCGGCGCTCTCGTTGCCGGCCACGAAGAGGATCTTGGCCGAGTCGGCTCCGCCCCATTGGAGCTTCTCGATCGACCGCTGGATCACGCGGCCGACGTACTCGGTGCCGCCGTTCGTCCCGAGCGCGAAGAGTTTCTCCGAAACGAGGTCGAGGTCGGTCGTGAAGCCGGTCTGCTCGATGACGTAGCCGTCGTCCTCGTTGCCGGGGCCGCCGTACGAGTAGAGCGCCACGCGGAGCACGGGCGAGGGCCGGGCGCCCGCGCACTCGTTGACGATCTCCCACATCTTCTGCCGTGCGGCGTTGATGAGGCCCTGCATGCTGCCCGAGGTGTCGAGGCAGAGAACGAGGTCGATCGACTTGCGCCGGGCGCTCTTGTCGATCGGATTGGGCGCGGGGGCGGTGGACTTCCCGCTGGGCACCTCGTCCGCGCGAACGCGGGGGGCCGAAGCGAGGAACGCGGCGGCGGCAAGGGCGGCCGAGAGGAAGAGGCGGTTGGGAAGCTGGGGGGACATGGGCGACTCCGGGGGGTGTGCGATCCCTACCCCCCAATGGACGCGATCCCCCCGGGGTCCGTTCTGTCCGACTTGCGCAAAACCCGCTCGTTCCCCTCCAACGAGCACGGAATCCTCGGGGGCGAGCGTCCTGATCGAGGACGCACGCCTCTGAAGTGTTCGCGTTCGTTCCGCGCGACCACCAGGATCTCGGTTCAGACCGACTCCCACTCTCGCCGGGTCACGCCCGCTTCCGCCAAGACCCGCGCGAGAAGCGAAATTCCGATGTCGCCTCGGTGCGGATTGGGAATCGTGAGCGTCAGGCCACCGCGGATCATGTACTCGTGCCGACCGCCGGAGAACGGTCCCCGAAAGCCGAGGTCACGGAGAGCCCGCAGGAACTTTCGGCGAGCGATCGGTCCCCAAGGCGGCATCAGGCGACGTACTTCGCCGCCGACTTCTTGACGATCACGCGGATGCCGTCGATCGGCGGGATCGGCAACCCGCTGGCGATGCGGACAAGAACCCAGCCTTCGATCACCTCCATCAGTTCGTCACGACACTTCTCGAGCGTCTTCGCGTTCGCGAGTACGCCCCGCAGCCCGGGCACGCTTCCGACGAAGGTACCGTCATCGAGCAATTCATACTTCGCCTTGCGAAGCGCACGCTTGAGGTACTCGGTCAGCATGGCACGGACTCCAGTTGAGAGGATACCCCCGAAGCCGGGCGGGAGAGATCCTTCGATGGGTGTCAGGCACCGATCGAGGGTTCATTCGCCGCTTCGTCAGTGAGCTTTGCGCTTGGCGAGGAAGGCGTCCATGCGGGCGAACTTGTCGGGATGCTCGAAGAGGACCGCTTGGGATTCGGCGTCGAGGTGCGCGAGCTCGGCCTCGGTCGCCCCGTGCTCGCGCGCGAGCAACGAAACCTTCGTCCGACGGACCGCCTCGGGCGCGGCGGCGAGTGTCGGGGCGAGGAACGTCCGTGCCTCCGAATCGACTACGCCATCGGAAACGACGCGATCGACGAGGCCGATGCGCAGCGCCTCGGCGGCATCGATGACGGCGCCCGAGAAGAGGAGTCTTCGCGCGTGCGCGAGGCCTACCAACGCGGGCAGACGCCGCGTGCCCCCCGCCGCGGCCATGATGCCCAGCCTGACCTCCGGCTGACCGAACTTCGACGACTCGCCCGCGATGCGGAAGTCGCAGGCAAGTGCCAGTTCGCACCCACCCCCGAGACAGAAGCCGGTGATGGCTGCCAGCGTAGGCCGGGGGAATCGCTCGATCCGGGCGAAGAGCCCCCCGTTGATGCCACGCCGCGCGTCGTCGGCCCGTCGATCGCGCAGTTCGGCGATGTCGGCGCCGGCGGCGAAGGCATTCCCTCCAGCGCCGCGGAACACGAGAGCGTGGACGTCCTCACGCTTCTCGAGGCCGTCGAGTGCCGCGTGGATTTCCTCCACCATGCGCAGGTTGATCGCGTTGCGCAGGTCCGGGCGATTCAACGTGATCGTCGCGGTAGGACCTTCGAACGTCAGGAGAATCGTTGCGGGCGCTTCGGGAGTCATGCTCATGCTCCCGGCACGAGGACGATTTTGCCGAACACGTCGCGCCCCTCGAGACGTCGATGCGCGTCCGCGATCCGGTCGAGCGACAGCACCGAGTCGACGACCGGGGCCAGACGTCCGGCGGCTACGTGGCCGAGCACTTCGTGCAGCTCCCCCAGACTGCCCATCGTGGAGCCGAGGATCGAGAGGGACTTGAAGAAAACGAGGTTCATGTGGACCTCTACCTTGGGCCCCGACGTCGCGCCGCAGCTGACGACGCGCCCGCCCTTCGTGAGCACCTTCAACGATCCCGCGAACGTCGAAGCCCCCACGTGATCGATGACGACGTCGACGCCGGCGCGGCCGGTGATCTCCCGCACCCGTGCGGTGAAGTCCTCCTTCGCGTAGTCGATGACGTCGTCGGCGCCGATCGCTTTCGCCCGTGCGGCCTTCTCGGACGTCGACGTCGTCGCGATGACCCGCCCGGCACCGAGCAGCTTCGCGATCTGGATCGCGGCCGTCGAGACGCCGGAGCCGGCCGCATGGACGAGGATCGTCTCGCCCGGGCGCAACTCCGCACGATCGACGACCATGTGCCAGGCGGTCAGATAGACCAGCGGGAACGCGGCGGCGGTCTCGAACGCCACGTTCGACGGCAACGGCAACGCGTTGCGCTCGGGCACGACGACGAACGGGGCACACGTCCCGTCGCGCGTCTCGCCGAGGATGCCGTAGGTGCGGCAGAGGTGGTCGCGCCCCGAGGCGCAGGCCCGGCACACCCCGCACGAGAGCCCCGGTGCAAGGGTTACGCGTTCGCCTGTCTTGCGCGACGCGACGCCGGGACCGACGGCGTCGACGACGCCGGCCCCGTCGCAACCGGGCACGAGCGGCAGCGGGAACGTGTGCCCCGGCACGCCGCGACGCACCCACGTGTCGAGATGGTTCAACCCCGCGGCGCGGATCGCGACGCGCACCTCCCCAGGTCCGGGTGTCGGCACCGGCGCCTCTTCGAAGACGAGTTTGTCGAGTCCGCCGTGCTCGCGAATCCGGACGACGCGCATGGAACCTCCGCCCTCGTTCTATCTGAACGGATCTGAATGGACGCTCGACTCCGTGCCGCGTCCGGGAGAAGCATCCCCGAGTTTCGTGTACCCTCGCTCCCCCGATGCCCGCTCGACCGACCACACGCCCCGCAACGACCCGCCCCGAGATCACGATGAAGGCGGCGGTCTATCGCGGACCCAACGACTTGCACGTGGAGTCCGTGCCCGTTCCCGTGATCGGCAAGGGCGACGTCCTCGTGCGCGTCGCGGCCTGCGGCGTCTCGACGTCCGACGTCAAGCGGGTCCAGATGGGGCTCAAGCCGTACGGGAAGGTCCTGGGCCACGAGATCGCAGGCACCATCGAACGGGTCGGCGGCGAGGTCGACGGCTGGCGTGCGGGCGAGCGCGTCGTCGTGCGCCTCTTGAGCGGCGAGGCGGGCGAGGAGCCGATCGGCGGCGGGTTCGCCGAGTTCGTGAGCGTCCCCGCGGAATTCGTCGACGACGACGGCCTCGTCGAGATTCCGCGCGATGTCTCCTTCGAAGAGGCGATTTTCCTCGTGCCGGTCAACACCGGCCTGCGCGGGATCCGCCTCCTCGACCTCGATGAGAACAGCACGGTCCTCGTCGCCGGCGTCGGCTCGCTGGGTCTGCTGCTGATGCAACTCGCCATTCGCGAGGGCGCGACCGTCATCGCGGCCGACCCGCTCTCCGAGCGCCTCTCGCTCGCCAAGGAGTTGGGCGCCGAGCGCGTCGTCGATCCCAAGAAGGAAGACATCCAGGCGGTCTGTCGCGAGCTGACCGAGGGTCGTGGGGCCGACGCGGCAATCGTCGCGGGCGTCGGCGCGGGCCCGGTGCGCGACGCGATCCGCGCCACGCGGGCGCGCGCGAAGATCCTGCTCTTCGGTCAGGTCGCCAAGGGCGACGAGTCGGCGGTGGACATCGGCGACGTGTGCCTCGACGAGAAGCATCTGATCGGCTCGCATTCCTGGAGCGAGGAAGAGGCCGACGAGGCCGACGAGGTGGTCTTTCGCCGCGAGATCGAATTGGCGCGCCTCATCACGCACCGCTTCCCGCTCGAGCAGGCCGCCGAGGCCTTCAAGAAGGCGGCCGACCGCGCCGACGGCGTCGGCAAGGTCGTGATCACGGCGGGTAGCTGACGGCGAGCGTCGGACTCGGGAGAGCGCGCGAATTCGCTACCCCGCGGGCTTCTTCCGCGCGAGTCCGATCCCCTTCATCGCGAGTTTCAGCAGCACGAAGAACGCCGCGAACGTGCCGAGTTCCGGCACGAGATTGTCGAACACGCCGTTGACGTTGCGCTGCCAGATCCAGCGCGAGAGCGTGTAGGCGATCAGTCCGCAGAGCGTGTCGCCGAGCCAGCCGAGGAATCTGCGTCCGGTGGACATGTCGGTGGCTCTACCCGATCGCCCGGATGACGACCGCGGCCAGCGCATAGCTCGCGACGCCGTCGGCGACCACCTTCCACGCGTAACCGCAGGGAAACTTCATCCAGATGGCCATCGAAAGCGGACCGACGCCGCGCACGAGGCCGCCAAGCATCGCGGCGTAGGCGACGGCGTGGACGGTGTCCGTGACGCCGCCCATCGCGTGCAGGATGCAGACGAGCGAGACGGCTTCGATGAGGTTCAGCACGAATCCGTAGGCGAAGACGCTGCCGGCCATCATCGGCCCGGGCTTGCTCGCCACGACGGCCACGTTCGGGCCCGCCGCGAATCGCGCGGCCATCGCCGGGTCCTTGCAGTTGTTCCCGAAGTCGGCCATGTGCGGGAGGCAGTAGAAGCCGCCCGGCTCGATGCCCTTCAGCGCCGCCTCGACCGCGCCGCGGTTGGGCATCTGCTTGAAGTCACTCATGTGGTGCTTCAACACCATCCAACAGAGCGAGTTCACGACGAAGAGCACGACGGCGCCGACGAGCGCAGGGACGAGGAGCCAAGCCATGTTCGATCTCCGGTCCCGTCCGCGATTCGGGCGGGGGCGCGAGATCATGCCCGGAGGCGTCGGGGATCGCAACCCGGCGCGCCGATTCCGGCTATCCGATAGACTCAAGACATGAAATCCGCCGCCCTGTTGCTCGGCATTGCGGGTCTCCTGGTCTCCGGCTGCCGTGCGCCGCGCCCCTGCTGCGAGCCGGCGGCCGTACCAGTCCCGGTTGGGGACCTGCTCCACGTAAACGTCAGGCCGTGCTGGGAATTCGAGCACGACATCCCCTTCGCGCTCGGGGCAAGCAACCTCAAGTCCGGCGACGCGATTTCCATCTCGGGCCTGCGTGGCGATCGGCCGAAGCTGGAGGAAGGCGGCTCCTACTGCGTCTTCGGGGCCTTCACGCTGACGTCAGTCTCGGCGGCGACGCTGTTTCTCTACAGCACGAACGGCGAGTCCGTCGCGACCAACGCCGAGCGCTCGACGCCGGCCCCGGGCACGGGCGCCTTTGCATTCCGCTTCCGGATCGCGAAGACCGGCGACCTGCACGTGTCGTTCTATCCGGTTGCCGGCGGCAGTAGCCTGGGCGGCGTGTACTTCGGGAATCTTTGATCAGTTCGCCTCGAAATCGGGCCTGCGATTCTCGCCTCGAACCGGCGCCGGCGTCGCCCTCTGTTAGGATGTGGGTCGAGCCGCAATCTGCACGAAGGACAATCCAGTGACCCGCCACACGTACACCGCGATCGTCGAGAGGGAAGGAGACGGGTATGTCTCTCTCTGCCCGGAGCTCGATGTCGCCAGCCAGGGTGCCACGGTCGAAGAGGCCACGGCGAACCTGCGCGAGGCCGTCGAACTCGTCCTCGAGTGTGCCGATCCCGAGGAGATCTCTCGCCGAGCCCACAACGAAGTGTTCATCACGCGATTCGAAGCGACCGTTGGCTAGGCTGCGGGTCCTCTCGGGGCGCGATGTCTGCAAGATCCTTGCGAACGTCGGCTTCGTTGCGGTCAGGCAACGCGGCAGCCACATCGTCATGCGCGTCGGGACGCTGCAATCCATCATCCGCCAGAGCGGCCTGACCCGGGCGCTCTTCGAAGCGTAGAACTGCGTGCGCGGCCGGACCCACGAATGAGCAACGAGAGTCCGGAATTGACCAAAGTCGAATTCGAGCGCGCGATCTCCGGTGCCGTGCGTCGACGCCTCTGTCGCGGCGAGGTTCGGAGTGGCAAGGACGTCGCCGCCCTCCGCCGATTCGTGGGTATGACGCAGGCGGAGTTCGCTCGGGCCGCCTTCATCAGCGTGGACACGCTTCAGAACTGGGAACAGGGCCGACGCCGTCCGCACGGCACCGCGATCGCGCTGATCCGAATCGTCGCCCGCAATCCCCGCGTCCTTCGCCGCAACCTGTCGGCTGCTTCGTCCCCGTAGCGTGAAACTCGGTTGGTGCCGCTGCATGCCGGCACGGATTCGGACGCCCAGATTTCATCGCCGAGAGGTGGCGAAATCAGCATCCCTTGAAGTTGGGCTTGCGCTTCTGCACGAACGCGCCGAAACCTTCCTTCGCGTCGGCCGTGTGGAAGAGACCGGACTGGAGTTCTCGCTCGAGAGCGAGGCCCGATTCGAGCGGGAGCGCCTCGCCCGTCTGACACGCGCGCTTGATCGCACCCGCGGCACGCGCGGCGCGATTGGGAAGACACAGCGTGCGGGCGAACGCGATCACGTCGGCCCAGAAGGTCTCCGCCGAGAAGATCTGGTTGACGAGGCCCAGAGAGAGGGCCTCCTCGAACTCGAAGTTGCGCCCCGTCACCATCAACTCGATCGCCTTCGAGACGCCGAGCAGGCGCGTCAACCGCTGGG
>JANNRO010000682.1:0-2257 GCA_031401505.1 Planctomycetia bacterium | reverse complement strand
CTCGGAGTTCGTCGGCGGTGTGGTAGGGTTCGACGTGCATGGCGGGCCTCCGGCCTCGGTTGAAGCGAATAGCCTAACCGAAGCCGGCGGGATGCGCAAGGACACTAACAGGCGGATAATAATTGGGAACCGTATAACTCCCTTTCTTGCAAGTCATTACCCGCGGCCCGACCTTCGGGCCGGAAATTCCCCCGATTCCCGAACGAATAGCTGCCTGTCGATGTCACGGCACCGGAAACGGTGCGGGGGGTCGCCATGTCGCTTTACGCCACCGTTTGGGAGGAACTCGGAGGACGCGGCGCGAGCGTCGCCATCGGCCTCTTGCTCGGCGCGGCCGTCACCGGCTCGATCGCCCGCCTGAAGCGCCGCCGCGAACGCCGGCGGATCCTCGACGGCGACGCCCTCGATACGGTCGTCATCTCGCATCATCTGGTCGAGACGGAAGACGTGCCGTCGGCGGATGGCTCGCCGCCGCGCCGCCGGCCGGCCGCGCTGCGCATCCGGACGCTCGGCCAGGCGGAGCTGAACCGCGTCGTGCCGAACGGCCACCTCGCCTCGGTCCTGGCGAAGCGGGCGCAGCACGTGACGCACCGCCACACGCTCATCTCGATGGAGGGCCGCGAGGGGTCGTACCTGCTGGAGACGCTGACAAACTTCGCCTGCGACCGCGCCGCCAACGGGCCGTTCGAACACGACCTCTACGTCATGGCCCCGTGCTGCGAGCCGGCCGACCTGGCGGAGCACCAGCCGATTACGATCCTGCTGATTTCGGTGGCGGACCTGGCGCTCTTCGAGGATTGGCCGGCGTGCCGCGAGACGATGACGGAACACAGCGCGGACGGATCGCGACTTCTCACGCTGATGGAAATGGCGCGCCGCTTCAAGATGGAGCAGGAGGAACTCGTGAAGCGACGGAAGGTCGGCGAGCGGACCCGCTACCTGGAGACGATGTACATTCTGGACCTCGCGCTCGACCGGCGGTCGAGCCCGATCCCGGTCAAGCCGGTGCCGTGGGGCCGCTTCGAGGCGATTTTGAAAGAGATGAATCTGGAGTGAAACGATACGCCGCAAATGACGTGCCGAACAGTGAGGCCACGGGTGAGGCGGTGAGTTGAATCGAAGGCGGCGGGATGCTCTTGGCCATGAACGGGCGGATAATAATTGGGAACCGTATCTCTCTCGAATTGCCGCTTTTCTCCCGGAATCTTTAATCTGCATCGGGATGCCGGACGAGTAGTACTCCGTGGGGGAATTCGGGGACTCGCCATGTTGATGGTCGGCCGGCGGATCGCGCTTCCCCGTCCCCGCGTCCCGCGAATCGGCACGTCCTCCGCGCTCTTCGTACTCGTCGCAATAACCTCGATCCTGCGGCTCGGCTGGGCGGCCGGCGTCGAGGCCAGCAACGACGAAGCCTACACCTACCTCTACACCGTCTATCCCGACTGGAGCCAGTTCGACCACCCGCCGATGACGATGCTCGTCGAGCGGCTCGGCATCGCGCTCTTCGGCTCCGTGTCGCCGCTGTCGCTGCGGGTCGGCTTCGTGCTCCTCGGGGCCGCATCCACTTGGCTGATGGCGGCGTGGACGACGCGTCTGTTAGACGATTGTCGTGCGGGATTCTTCGCCGCGCTCGCGCTGAACCTCACCGGATACTTCTCGCTCAAGGTCGGCTCCTTCGCGCTGCCCGACGGGCCGATGACGTTCTTCGCGCTCGCCACGCTCTGGGCGCTGACCGCGGCGTTCGCCGGGCCGCCGCGCATTCGCCCCTGGATGTTGGTCGGCGTTTGCTGGGGCTTCGCGCTGGCGAGCAAGTACCACGCGGTCTTCCTGCCGGCCGGGGCGCTGGTCTATGCATCGCTAACTCCGTCGGCCCGCCGGCACATACTCTCGCCGGGGCCGTACCTCGCCGTGGCGGTGGGCCTCCTCGGCTTCCTTCCGACGATCGTGTGGAACGCCAATCACGAGTGGGCCTCGTTCGCGTATCAGGGCGGTCGGGCGGTCGCGTTCGGCTTCCATCCCGAGAAGCTCGCGAACTACCTCGCCGTACAGGCCGTGCTCTGGTTCCCGTGGATCTGGGTTCCGCTCGCCATCGTCTTCGTCGGCCGGCTGCGCGCGTGGCGGACGCTCGTCGATTCCGAACGCTTCCTGCTGGTGCAGTCGGCCGTGCCGCTCGGCTTCTTCTTCGCCGTGGCGCTGGTGCGCGGCGCGATGCCGCACTGGGCGCTGATCGGCTTGCTCCCGCTCTACCCGCTGCTCG
>JANNRO010000681.1:0-2190 GCA_031401505.1 Planctomycetia bacterium | reverse complement strand
GCGTAGAGCACGGAACCTACGAACGCGCCCGTCTGGGAGAGCTTGCGCACGTCGTCGTCGTGCTTCGCGATGCCGAGATCCATCAGCTTCACGCGGTGCTCGGGCGTCACGAGGACGTTCTCGGGCTTGACGTCGCGATGGACGGCACCCACCGCGTGGATCGCGGCGAGGCCGCGTGCGACCTCGCGACCGATGTGACGCACGAGCGCCTCGGGCACGCGACCGAGCTCGGCGAGCAGCGAACGCAGCGTCTGCCCCTGCACGAATTCGAGCACGAGATAGGGCAACTCGGTTCCCGTGCTCTCCCGAAACGTCCCCGCCCCGTAGGTGCGCACGACCCGTTCGTCGCTGACCCGCAGGCCGATCTCGCCCTCGCGGGCGAAGCGCGCGGCGTAGTCGGCCTCGGTCACGAGGTGGAGGTGGAGCACCTTCACCGCCACCTCGATGCCGACCGCGAGGCCGTGTGCGGGCTCGACGACCCGGGCGAGATGGACCGTTCCCATGCCCCCGCGGCCGAGTTCTTCGACGAGTTGGAGGGGGCCGAGGCGGCGATCGAGCATGACGAGGTCGGCGAGCGTAACAGGGGCCCCGGTCCTCCCTTCACGCCACGTGTCCTCGTTGCGACACTCCAGGCATGGGCCGTATTCACGTCGGACTCGCCGCCTGGAACCTCCTGTTCCTCACCACGGCGTTCGTGCTCGGGTTCCTCCGGGGGGGCGCCGTCGAGCCGCGCGTGCATCTTCTCTCCGGGCTCTTCGCCGCGATTTTCTGCTGTCTCGTCCACGCGATCGTCTTCGCGCACTTCATCGGCTCGGGCAAGTGGATCAAGAAGGGCGTGCTCGCCGCCGAGCTCCCCGACGCCGAGGCGCTGATCAAGCGTACGAAGCGCTTCAAGGGGAAGACGTTTCCCTTCGCGCTCTTCAGCATGCTCTTCGCCGTCGCGACGGCGGTGCTCGGCGGCGCCGCCGACCAGAAGTCGGCTTCGCCCGTCACGCACCTCGTGCTCGCGATCCTTACGATGGTGCTCAACGTGTTGGCGCTCTTCTTCGAGCGCTCCGCGATCCTCGAGAACGGGCGGATCATCGAGCGCGTCTCGAACGCCAATCGCGCGCGCGTCGAGGCGGGCATCCAGCCGGCGCTGCTCCCCGGGGCCAAGAGCGAGTCCGTGCGCGCGGGCTCGATGGTCTTCCTCTTCCTGGCCGCGAACGTCTGGTTCCTCTACGGCTACCGCGTGATCGTCGTGCGGCGCCATGACGAGCCCTGGATTCCCTACGCGGTCGCGTGCGCGGTGCTGGCGTGGATCGGGCTCCGGATGCGGATCGAGGAGAGCCAATCCGATCCGGTCTGAAGGGCGGATCGCGTGCAGGGGTCGAGCTGGTCGTGGGGACCGATCCGGCATGCGTCGGACGCGGGCCCCGCCGCCCGTTCGACGCTACTTCTTCGGCGCCGCCTGGTTCTCGGCGACGAGCGGCAGCAGCGAGCCGAGCGCGCCCGCAACCATGCGGAGGAACCCGTGATCGGACGGAGAGAAGGCGTTGACCTGATCGCTGTCGATGTCGATCTGCCCCAGCACCTTGCCCCCCGAGCGGATCAACACGACGATTTCACTGCGCGTCGCGGCGGTGCACGCGAGGTAGTTCTCGCGCGTGCGCACGTCGGCGACGACCTGGTCCTTGTCTTCGGCGACGGCCGTGCCGCAGACGCCGGTCCCGACCGGGATGCGGACGTGGTCGGTCGGGGGGCCGATGTAGGGGCCCAACTGGAGGACGTCGCCCTCGAGCCAATAGATGCCCGTCCACCCGGCCTGCGGAAGCGATTCGTGGATCGCCTTGACGGCACGCGTCGCGAGCGCTTCGACGGACTCTTGGCACTGGACGCAGGCGGAGAGTTCGGCGAGGACTTTGGAAGCGTCGGGCACGGAGAGTCCGGGGGGGCGAAACCGCCATTGTGCAGGGGGATTGCCACCCGCGATAGGGGGAGATCGGGTGTTGCGGTTCCTTCTTTATGCTCCGCCGCTTACGCTTCGCTGATGAAGATCTTCATCGCCGTCGACATGGAAGGCGCCACCGGCGTGGCGCATCGCGAACATCTCCTTCCCGGCGGGAACGACTACGAACGGGCACGAACGTGGCTGACGGGCGACGTGAACGCGGCGGTCGAAGGGGCCGTCGCGGCCGGCGCCACCGACGT
>JANNRO010000680.1:0-5682 GCA_031401505.1 Planctomycetia bacterium | reverse complement strand
ACCTCGTCGGCGAGCACGAGATTCGCAAAAATCGGCCCCGGCCGGAAGACGAAGCGCCGACCCTGCGGGCCTTCCTCGAGCACGGGTGAACCCGTGATGTCGGAGGGAAGCAGGTCGGGCGTGAATTGGATGCGGCCGAATTCGAGCCCGAGTGCGGACGCGATCGACCGCACGAGCAACGTCTTGCCGAGTCCCGGCGTGCCCTCGAGCAGGGCATGCCCGCCGGCCAGCACGCAGGCGATCGCGAGCGACACCACCTCGCCCTGCCCAACGACCGTCGACGAGACAGCCGTCTCGATCGCCGCGATGCGCGATCGGGCCCAGGCCAGACGGTCATTCGAGAGTTCGGACACGCGAGGCTCCACGCCCGAAGAGCGTACGGGGCCCGTGTCCGGATCGCGAATCTGCCGTTCGAAGGCGCGGGCCCCGAAGCGCGCTACGGGTTGACGCCGTGCGCTACGGGTAAATGCGGTGGAGCGTGCGCGGGAACGCGGCCGCCTCGCGCGCGTGGTCGAGTCCACAGATGTAGGCGACGGTCCGCTCGAGCCCGAGACCGAATCCCGCGCTCGGGTTGGCGCCGTACCGCCTGAGGTCGAGGTACCACTCGTAGGCGGCCTTGGGCAGGCCCTCTTCGGCGATCTTGTGCTCCAAGCGCGCGAGGTCGGCCGAGCGTTCGCCCCCCCCGATCAACTCGCCGTAGCCCTCGGGCGCGATCAGGTCACACCCGAGCGCCACGTCGGGCCGCGCCGGATCGGGCTTCATGTAGAAGGCCTTGATCTTGGTCGGAAACCGATGGAGGAGAATCGGCCGGTCGTAGCCGATCGCCAGCGCGTCCTCCTGCGGGGCCCCGAAGTCCTCGCCCCAGGGAATGGCTGCCGGGCCGCCCTCGAGGCGCTTTAAGGCCTCGTCATACGACACGCGGGGGAACGGGGGCTTGATGGACTCGAGCTTGCCGAGATCCCGTCCGAGGGTCGCGAGCTCGGCGCGACGGTTGTCGAGCACACGCGCAACCGCGTGCGAGACGCAGCCCTCCATCAACGCCATCACCTCTTCGAGGTCGCCGAACGCGATCTCGGGCTCGAGCATCCAAAATTCGGTCAGATGCCGCCGGGTCTTCGACTTCTCGGCGCGGAACGTCGGGCCGAAGCAATACACCTTGCCGAGCGCCTGTGCGGCGGCCTCCATGTAGAGCTGTCCGGTCTGGGAGAGGAACGCGGGTTCCCCGAAATAGTCGACGCGGAAGAGCGTCGCCGTGCCCTCGGCGGCCGACGGCGTGAAGATGGGCGCGTCGACCGCGGTGTACCCCTGGCCGTCGAGATACTCGCGCAGCGCGCGTTCCACTTCGGCGCGAATGCGGAGCACGGCCGTCGGGCGCGAACTGCGAAGGTAGAGGTGACGCTCCTCCATCAGGAACCCGATGCCGTGGTCGTCCTTCTTTCCGATCGGAAACTCGGACACGCACGCCGAGACGACTTCGAATCCCGTGGCCGACAACTCGACGCCGGACGGGGCGCGCGGGTCGGCCCGTACGACGCCCGTCACGCTGGCGCTGCTCTCGAGCGGCACCTTGTCGGCGGCTTCGAACGCCTCGAGCGGCACGTCCTTCTTGCTGATCACGGCCTGGACGACCCCGCTGCCGTCACGAAGCTCCAGGAAGCAGAGCTTGCCCGCGGTACGGCGCCGGTACACCCAGCCCATCACCGTGACGGTGTCTCCGACACGTCGGGGCAGTTCGACAACGGGCGTACGCGGGGCCATGGCGGGAGTCCTAGGGGGTTGCGAATCATATGCGAGGGGCCCGCGCGCACCGGAGCACGGGAGCACGCGGGCCGGGTCATTGGCGCCGGGGCGTTCACGCCCATTCGGTGGAGATGGGGGGGCGCGTCCGTATCCTGCCCGCATGTACGAGAGCATTCGCGGTCGCCTGGTGTCGAAGGCGCCGGGTCACGCCGTCGTCGAGACGGGGGGACTCGGCTTTCGCGTCCTCGTGCCCCTCTCGACGTTCGAGCGGCTCCCGGCCTCGGGCGCCGAGGCGTCCCTGTGGACGCACCTCGTCGTTCGGGAAGACGACTGGCGATTGTTCGGCTTCGCCACCGAAGAGGAGCGCGCTCTCTTCCGCGCCTGCCTCGGGGTCAGTGGCGTCGGACCGGCGACCGCGCTCGCGCTGCTCTCGGGGATGTCGGCCCGCGATCTCCGGGTCGCGGTCGTTTCGGGGGACGTGACCGCGCTGACGCGGGTCAAGGGGATCGGCAAGAAGACGGCCGAGCGCCTCGTCGTCGACTTGAAGGACGCATTCGCCGCCGAGTCGTCGGTCGCTCTCGAGCCCGCGCTCCAGACCGGAATCCCGGCCGACGCGGTGGCCGCCCTCGTGGCGCTTGGAATCGACCCGTCCGAGGCGGCGGCCCGCGTGCGCCGAGTCTCCGCGTCGACATCGCTCGAACTGCCCGACCTCGTCCGGGCCGCCCTGAAGGGACGCTAGAACGTACGACGGCGTACGGGGCCCGCGTCCGTCGCCTGCGCCTGTCGGACGGCGATTCTTGCGCCTGACGGCGGCGGGGGTTGGATATGGGGGTACCCCCGCGGAGCCGACCCATGCGTACGCCGTTCCTCGTGATGTTCGCGCTGCTCTCCCCCCTCGCGGTGACCGCCCGCGCCGACGACGCCGCGACCGACGCCGCCTCGCAGATCAAGGCGTTGATCGCCGAATTCGAGGCCGGCGTGGCCGAGAAGGACGACGCCAAGTTGTCGGCGGCCGCCAAGAAGGCCCCGGGGCTCTACAAGAGCACGACCGATCAGGCGATTCGAGGGCCGCTGTTGAAGCCGCTCCTCTCGCTCGTCAAGCAGACGAAGTACGTCTCGGCCCGATCGGCCGCGTTGAAGGCGATCATCGAGACGGAAGACACGAAGGAAGGCGGCAAGGCGCTGATGAGCGTCTACCCGAAGGACGACGTCGAAGACAACGAGCGGTTCAACGTCGAGATCGTCAGGGGCATCGGCATCCTCCACCCCGATTCCGCGATCCCCGCACTGCTCGAGACCTTCAAGAAGGCGAAGCAGCACGAGTTGGCCGCCGAGGCCGTGACCGCGCTCGGCAATTACCGCAAGAGCAAGCAACGCGAGACGGTGCTCGAGGACATCTACAAGGCCGGCAAGAACATGGTCCCGAGCCGCGGTGGCGGCAAGAACCCGAGCCCGGAGACCCAGGCTCGCTGGGGCGCCATCGGATCCGCGATCGGCAAGGCCCTCGACACCCTGACCGGCGACAACGTCGGGGACCCCAACGAGTGGTTCAAGCGCATCGGCGACGCGAAGGTCTTGAAGACGCTCTTCAAGGACTGATCGCGTACCTCGCACGTTCGAGTCATCCGATCATCGAGGGATCATCGAACTCGCGACGCAGGCAGCGCCGGTTCCTTTACGCGGCGCTGGTCGTCGATCGTGACGTCGATGCGGGGCGGCCCAAGCGCCGGCGCGAAGTGCGAGAGTAGACCCTCGCGCCAGCGCCCGCACGGGACCTGCGTCCGACGCCACGGCCCGAAAGAGGCCGTCGACGTCGAGTTCGATGGCTGCATCGAGGGCGAGCGACCGCACGGCCGACGTTGCGGCACCCGCGCGGTGGTGATCGAGGACGCGTCGGATCTCGTCGTCCAGACCCGAAAGTCGCAGGCGGACGGCGTCGTCGAGTCCCCAGGCGATGTCCCTCGGATCGGGGCCCGAGAGCTTCGCGCGGGTTCTGGTGAGATCGTCCGGTGGGGCGCCAGCCTGTGAGCGGCCCGCGACGGCGAACAGCAGAAACAGCATCGCGAGCGCCCGCATGCCGTTTCGAACGGCGGGCGCTCGCGAAGGTTCACGCGCGAGGCGAACTCAATCGCCGTCGACTTCGTCCTCTTCCTCGTCGTCCGCGTCGACTTCCTCGGCTGCCGGGGCCGTCTCGCCGCGCAGCGCGAGGCCGAAGCCCGCGAGCTTCTTCGAGACTTCCTGCAGCATCGTCGGACCGAAGTTCTTGTTCACCATCAACTCGGCCGGCGTGCGGTCGGCCAGATCGCCGACCGTCTCGAGTTCGAACGTCTCGACGCACTTCTGTGCGCGGACCGAGAGTCCGAGCGCGGAGATCGGCAGCGTGCGCGGATCCTTGCCCTCGTCGAGATCGTCGTCGTCGTCGTCGCCGCCGAAGAGCGCGTCGAGTTCGGCCTCGGCCTGCTCGCGCGTCGCCGCGGGTCCGATGCCGTCTTCCATGCCCATCCCGAGCCGCAGATTTTTCTGCGCGAGGATGTCCTTGATCTCCTGGAGCGAGGTTTCGCCGAAATTCTTGTACGCGAGCAACTCGGCCTCGGTCTTGCGGACGAGGTCTCCGAGCGTCACGATTTCCATCTTCTGGAGACAGTTGCGCGAGCGCACCGACAACTCGAACTCCGAGATCGGCGTACGCAGGATCTGGTTGCGGCGATCTTCCTTGCGCTCGTTGTCTTCGTCGAAGTACATCGTCTGCGCCGAGAGCACGTCCTTCAGATAGAGGCGCGCCCGCTCGTGGACGGGGTCGGAGGCCAGCACGCGGCGATAGAGCGCCTCGGCCTCGGTAAAGCGATCGTGGTCCTCGAGCAGGAGACCCAGGTTCAGCAGCGCATTGACGTAGGTCGGCTCGAGCACCGTCACGCGGCGGTAGTAGTCGATCGCCTTCTCGTCTTCGCCCGCGAGGTCGTGCGAATGCGCGAGGCGGAACAGTACGCGCGCGTGTTTGGGATTGGCCTCGAGCGCGGTCTCCCACTTCGCCTTGGCGCCCGCGTGGTCGCCGTCGGTTTCGAGCGCCAGGCCCTCGGCGTAGAGCGCGTCCGACTTGCGATCGGCGCCCGTGATCTTGCCCGCCACCGCTTTGGCACCCGACGCGTCGCCCGAGAGGCCCTTGGCGGTCGCGATCTCGACGTCCAGGTCATGACCCCCGACGGCCGATCCGGCGAGCGAACTCAACGCTTCGGCGGCGCCGGCCGGGTCGCCGTCTTCGAGCGCGGCGCGGCCGCGGACGAGCTTGGCCTGGGGCGACTCACCCGCCGTTCGAACCGCGAGGACCGCCTCGCGGATGCGACCGAGCACGTACAGGGCCGTCGCGCACCGGAGCGCCGCGATGCCGTCGGTGCCGGTGGCCGAAGCGGCCTGCTCCAAGGCCTGCCGAGCCTCTCTTGAATCCCGCGCGGTCGCACGAGCGTGCGACAGCTCGGCGGCGGTGAACTTCAGACTCTGGAGGAAGGCGGCGGCGTCGAAGGCGACGGCGTGCGGCGACGATTGCTGGGACACGAAGGACTCCCTGCCGAAACACGAGGGGGAACCCCGAAGGATAGGCGGATCGCGCCCTCTAGCCAACTTAGGCGCCGGGCGCAAGCCCCGTTCGGCTAGGAGCCTGTCGGAGAGTCCCTCTGCTGCGCCCGACGATCCACTCGCTGCGGCCGAATTGCTCGGCCGAAACGCCCTGCGAAGGGATGGGAACCCGCCTCGGGCGTTTCGGCCTGCGCTCTTCGGCCTGCGCTCTTCTGCCTGTGCTCTTCGGTCTCGTCGGTCTCGCGACGAGGTTTCTCCGACAGGATCCTGGGATCCTGTCTTAGAATGCCTCTTCTGCCCACGACGATCCACTCGCTGCGGCCGAATTGCTCGGCCGAAACGCCCTGCGAAGGGATAGGAACCCGCCTCGGG
>JANNRO010000679.1:0-15744 GCA_031401505.1 Planctomycetia bacterium | reverse complement strand
TGACGGCGATCTGCCGCAAGACGGGCGTCAGCGTCACGCCGCAGCGGCTCGCGGTCTACGGGGCGTTGTGCGAGTCGATGGACCACCCGAGCCCCGAGGTGCTCCACGAGCGGTTGCGTCCGTCGATGCCCACGCTCTCGCTCGCGACCGTCTACAAGACGCTCCACCTCTTCGCGGAGTTGGGCGTCGCGAGGGAGGTCTCGGTCGCCGGCGACAACAGCCGTCGCTTCGACGCCAACGGCGACAAACACCATCACCTCGTCTGCGAAGAGTGCCACGCCGTCGTCGACCTCTACGACACGACGCTCGACCAGGTCGCGATCCCGAAGCGGCTGGAGGGTTTCCAGCCGAAGTCTGTCCACGTCCAGATCGTCGGCGTCTGCGCCGACTGCGGAGGCTCCGCCCGCCGCTGACCGGTTTCCCTTTCGGTCACGTATCAATAAATTTTATCATACAAGTATTTTTTTCAATTCCATTCCCTTCCCCGACCCCATCCCATCCAATTCCGGAGTTCCCCATGCTGACCATCGGTGACCGTCTTCCTCCGTTCGCCCTTCAGGCCGTCGTCGGACTCGAGTCCGGCAAGCAATTCGAGGTGCTCACGCACGAGAGCCACCCCGGCAAGTGGCTCGTGCTCTTCGCGTGGCCCAAGGACTTCACGTTCGTGTGCCCGACGGAGATCGCGGCCTTCGGCAAGAGGAACGCCGACTTCGCGGAGCGCGACGCCCAAGTCCTCGGCATGAGCGTCGACTCGGAGTACGTCCACCTCGCGTGGCGCAACCATCACGCGGATTTGAAGGACCTCCCCTTCCCGATGCTGTCCGACATCAAGCGAGAACTCTCGAGCGCGCTCGGCATTCTCCACAAGGATGCAGGCGTGCCGCTTCGTGCAACGTTCGTCGTCGATCCGCAGGGCGTGATCCGGTTCGCGTGCGCGAACGACCTCTCCGTCGGCCGCAGCGTGGACGAGGTGCTGCGCGTGCTCGACGCGCTGCAGACCGACGAACTCTGCCCGTGCAATTGGGTCCGTGGTCAGGCCACGATCGAGGCGGCGTAGCCATGACGGCCATCGAAACCCTTCGCTCCGCCATGCCCGACGCCGCCAAGGACGTCCGGTTGAACCTCCCCGCGGTGCTTGCCGCGGGGGGGGCCCTTTCATCCGCTCAGACGTGGGGCACGGCACTGGCCTCGGCGATCTCGCTCGGGCGCCGGGACCTGCTCGATGCGTTGGTCGAGGACGCGCGCACGGCGCTCGGCGACGGCTTTGCAGCCGTCTACGACGACGCCGTGACCGCCGCCTCGTTGATGGCCATGAACAACGTCTACTACCGGTTCCGACACCAGATCGGGAAGCCGGAGTACGCGACGAGGCCGGCGCGGCTGCGCATGACGAAACTCGCGGCGCCATCGACCCACAAGGCCGACCTCGAACTGTTCTCGGTCGCGGTCAGCGTGATCAACGGCTGCGAGGCCTGCGTGCGCGCGCACGAGGCGGCGCTGCTCGGACACGGGCTGGGCGTCGCGCACGTCGAAGACGCGGTGCGCATTGCGGCCGTCGTTGCATCCGCGGCGACCGCGCTGTTTGCCGGCGAGACGATTCCCGCGCGCGGATAGCAGTCCCGTTCGTCCATCCTCCGTCCATCGGGCCGTCGCGAGCACGGATGGGTTCGGGTAGGCTCGGTTCCGCGACGATCCGGTCGGAGGGACTCGAGCATCTGCGGCATCGCCGGCATCTTTCGACGAGACGGGCGGCCGGCGGACCACGACGACGCAGCGCGGATGGCCGCGGCGATGCCCCATCGCGGTCCCGACGGCCGGGGCGCGTGGAACGACGGGCCGGTGGCCCTCGCCCATGTCCGGCTCGCGGTCCGCGACCGTTCCGATCGAGCGGCGCAACCGATGGTCGCGCCCGACGGGGCGGGAGCTCTCGTCTACAACGGCGAGGTCTACAACGACGGCGAGTTGCGGGCCGACCTCGCACGCGAAGGTGTTTTCGCCCACGGAACGGGCGACGCGGAAGTGGTCCTGCTCGCGCTCGCGCGTTGGGGTGTCGCGAAGGCGGCGCCCCGATTCGACGGGATGTTCGCCTTCGCCTGGTGGGACGCGCGAGCGCGCGCCCTCTGGCTCGTACGCGACCGCTTCGGCACCAAGCCCCTCCACGTCGCGATCGAGCCGGCGTTCGTGGCGTTCGGTTCCGAGGTCCGCGCGCTCCGTGCGCTTTCCGGGATCGCCGTCCGGCCGGACGTGCTCGAGATCGCCCGGCGCGTCGTTCCGTGGCTCGCCGACCAGTTGAGGCCGCCGTTCGAAGGCGTCGAGAACGTGCCGCCGGGCGAGGCGTGGTGCGTGACCGCCGACGGTGTCGAGCGCACCGTGTTCGCCGATCTCCTCGGCGGGGTCGACCCCGCGCGAATCGTCGCGGCCGCACGGGTGCCGCTCTCGATCTGGGAGGAGCGGGTCAAGGACACCGTCGAGCGGGCGGTGCGCGCCCACGTCGCGAGCGACGCGCCCGTGGCCGCGTTCGTCAGCGGCGGCGTCGACTCGAACCTGGTCGCGGCGATCGCGAAGGAGGTGCGTCCCGATCTCGTCGCCTACACCGTCGACACCTGCGACGCGGACAGCGAGACCCCCGTCGCGACCGCCATCGCAAACCACCTGGGCCTCGAGCTCCGCGTCGTGCGCGTCGACGCCGAGGCGTGGCTGCGTGCGTGGCCCGAAGCGATCGAGACCCAGGAACATCCGTGCTCGCACGAGAGCCACGTCGCGTCCCTCGTGCTGTCGCGCCGGGCACACGCCGATGGCATCGTCGTCGCGCTGACCGGTGAGGGCGCCGATGAACTGTTCGGAGGGTACGACTTCCTCCAGCGCACCCGACGGCTCTGGCGGAAGGCCTCGCGCCCGTGGTCGAGATGGACGCACCTCGGCAAAGCGGCGCGCCGATGCATCGCCGAGACGCCGTTTCGCTACCAGAGCGTGCGCAGCGAGAGCGGGACGCACGTGCGGCTCGCGTCGACGCTCCTCCCGATCGAGGAGAGTCGGGCGCACGCGCTGCTCGCCCAACTCGCCCCCATCGAGCCGCCCGCCGACCGCGCTTTCCTCGCCCATGCGATGGACGCACTTCGGCGGCACATGGGCTCGATCCTGCTCCGACATGACCGCATGTCGATGGCGGCGTCGGTCGAGGCGCGCGTGCCCTTCCTGTCGAACGCCGTGGCCGACTTGGCACTCCACCTCCCCGTGGCCGCCAAGCTCCGGGGGCGCGTCGGGAAGCTGGTTTTGAAGCGCGTCGCCGCAAGGAGGCTCCCGCACGCTGCCGTCTACGCGCCGAAGAAGGGATTCCCGGTGCCGACCGACAATCACGCCGGGTCGTCCGCGTTGCTCTACGACGGTGCGCTGGCCGACCTCTTCCGCTGGACGCGGGCCGCGGCGAAAGACCTCGTGCCCCGGATCGAGCGACAGCACGATTCGCGCTTTGCGATCGTGAGCGCCGAACTCTGGGCGCGGATCTTCGTTCGTGGCGAGCGACCGCAGGCTCTCGCCGAGCGCCTCATGGCCGCCCGGCACGACGCCGATTCGGCGCGCGGAGCACGTACGTGCTGATCGACGAACTCCGGGCGGAGGACGTCCCTTTCGGACGCCGCGCGAGCGCGCGAGTCGTCTGGGAAGGGCCGCACCGCGGGCCCGACTCGATGTGGTTCGAGACGGACGCGGCAACCGGTGCCGACTTCGAGGCGGCGCCCGAAGCGTTCGTGCTCGCG
Organism: Planctomycetia bacterium; assembly: GCA_031401505.1. Classification (GTDB taxonomy): domain Bacteria; phylum Planctomycetota; class PLA2; order PLA2; family JAEUHO01; genus JANNRO01. Next base: position 11,989 of record JANNRO010000679.1, on the reverse strand, counting down.
GCGATGCCCTGCGCCGTCGCGCTGGGCGAACCGAGGCTCGCGGTCGAGGGCGTCCTCGACGCGCGCCTGCGCGACGGCCTCGTGGCGTCGATGACCGTCTTTTCTCACTGGGATCCGACCTGCCGCTTCGTGCCGGTCGAGGCGAGCGGCGGCTTCACGACGCGGATGCCGCGTGCGGAGCGGCGCAGCGTCGCGTTCCTCTCGGGAGGCGTGGACAGCCTCTCGATGCTCCGGAGCAATCGCCTCACGTTTCCTCTCGACCACCCGCTCTCCATTCGCGACGGGCTCTTCCTCGCGGGTTGGAACACCTACGACTGGAACGGGAGTCGCCTCCTCGCCGACCGTCGTCGTGCGACCGACGAACAGGGTGCACGACTCGCGCGCCTGGGCGCCGTCTCGGCGTTCGCGCTGATCTCGATGCGGAGCAACGTGCGCACGTTTCACCCCGACTACACCTTCACCAAGAATCTCGGATTCGGAGCCGGGATGATCGCCGCAGCGCATTGCTTCCCGCGCCGCTTCACCGACGTCTGGTTCGCGTCCCACGGGCACGGCGCCGCGGCCGTTCCCCACGCGTCGCATGTGCTGCTCGACTCCAACCACTCGAGCGGCGCGCTCGAGGTGCGCATGGGCGAGCCCTACCGGCTACGGATGGAAAAGCTCGCCGCCGTCGCCGAGTGGGACGAGGCGCTCGAGGCACTACAGGTGTGCCTCAGCTTCGACACGCGGCCCCCGGGAGAGGTGAACTGCGGACGTTGCGAGAAGTGCCGCCGCACGATGCTGGCACTCGTGGCATTGGGCAGGGCGGACCGCGCGACGACGTTTCCGCGGGTGCCGATCGACGCCCTCTTCGCGGCGGCCTATCGGCCGGTCGGGGCGCAGCAGCATGACTACTCCGCGCAGATCGCCGATGCACTCGACGTGGCGGGTCGGTCCGATCTCGCCGTCGCCATGCGCCGACCGATCCGTCGTGCGGTGCGAAGGGAACGGTGGCGCGGGATCGGGCGCGCGGCTCGGCGATGGCTCGGCAGCGACCGGAATGGATCGTAGGACGTCGGTCCCCTCTTCGGATCCGGCGGTGCGTCGACCGACGCATCGGGTACCGTACGCGGCTTCGGCTACCTGGAGGCCGTTCGGTTGACGAATGCAGCGGCCGCGTCCGATTCCGTCGCTGGTGCGACCCCGAATCCACTTCGTCCGGCACGGGCACTCCGGGAAACGGCCATCGCGGCCTTGCGCGCCGTGATGGGGTCCGACCCAACCGAGCCGTACGCACTGCTCGACTTCCCGCGGTACGCCAACGTCGGCGACAACGCGATCTGGCTCGGCACGCTCGCCGCGCTCGAAGCGCTCGGATTCCCGCCCCCTGCCTACACCAGCGACGACCGGACCTTCGAACCGCGTGAACTCGAGCGTCGCGTCGGTCGCGGCCCGATCCTCCTCCTGGGCGGGGGAAACTTCGGCGATCTCCACCGCAAGCACCAACGGCTGCGCGAGGCGGTCGCCACCGCCTTTCCCGACAACCGGGTCGTACAACTGCCGCAGACGCTCCGGTTTCGCTCGCCCGACAGTCTCGAGCAGGCCCGGCGCGTGCTCGGCGCCCACCGGCACTTGAAGGTGCTCGTCCGCGACGAGGCGAGCCTTCGGACCGCGACGCACGATCTCGGTCTCGACGCCTCGCTCGCACCCGATCTGGCGTTCGGATTCGTTCCGCCGAAGCGACCGCGAGGGGCGGCGCCGCTCGTTCTCTGGATCTCCCGAACCGACGAGTGGAATCGTCACGAGTCTCCGGAATCGACCGAACACCTCGAGGTCTCCGACTGGCCGCCCGAGAGGAATCCGTGGCGCCGCCGCAAGATGCGAGGCCTCGTCGTGCTCTACCGCTTCGGCATCGCTCGTGTGCTCCCGCTGCGCGGGGCGCTGTCGAGGACGTACGAACCGCTCGCTCGCTGGCGCGTCGATCGCGCGCTCGCGTGGATGTCCCGGGCGTCGGTCATCGTGACCGATCGCCTGCACGGGCACATCCTGGCCACGATGATCGGGACCCCGCACGTACTGCTCGACGACTCGCTCGGCAAGTTGCGCGCATTCCACGACATGTGGACGAGCGACGGCGGGCTGGCCACGTGGGCCAGCGACCCCGCCGACGCGCTCGCCCGAGCGAAGGCGCTTCTTCCCGTCGCGGCCGACGGAGCCTCCCCGTGACGGGCCACGCTCACGTTTGGCCGCAGGGCTCGCAATCCATCGGCGACATCCAGGAGATTTCGGCCGTCGTCGAGTGGCCGTGGCGCGTGTCCCGCCCCTGGCGCCGGGGCCTCCGGCAGCGGATCTGGTTTCGAATTCCGGCCGACGTCCCCGTCTCCGACGTCGCGATCGGGGACGCATGCCTCCTCGGCACGGTCTTCGGCGCAATGGAGACCGCACGGCGTCTCACGATCCACGGTGTCGTGACCGAGGACCTGCTCGCCAACGTGGCGCAGCTGGGTCCGCTCTGGCGGACGCGGCGTCCGGACCGCTATCGGGACGTCGAACTCGCGGCGGACGCCGTAGCGCCCGGCGTCGCGGGCGATGGGCCGTCGATTCTCGCGTTCTCCGGCGGGCTCGACTCGGCCTACACCCTTTACCAGCACACACGCGCCGGCCGTCCGACGGGTGGCCCCGTGATCGGATCGGCGCTGATGGTGCTCGGGGCCGACATCCCCGTCGAAGAGAAGGATGCGTTCGCGCACGCGGTCGACCGCGCCCGTCGACTGACCGACGACCGGGGCGTTCCCCTCAGGATCGCATCCACGAATCTGCGCCACATCCACCAGAACTGGTCCCACAGCGTGACGGCCGCGCTCGGCGCGCTGATGGGGCTCTTTCGGGCACGCGCGTCGCGCGGCCTGCTTGCCATCGGCTTCACGCGACCGGAGGCGGCGCTCTGGTGGCCGCAGGACGATTCCGATCCGCCCCTCGTGTCGAGCCACGCGTTCCCGATCGTGGGCGACGGCTACGAGGCCGATCGGTTCGAGAAGTTCGACGCGATCCGGAACTGGCCGGTGGCGATGGACAATCTTCGCGTCTGCTACCGCCAGGGTTCCTGGAGCGAGAACTGCGGCGAGTGCTTCAAGTGCTGGATTCTCGGGCTGTTCGGTCGCATCGCGTCGGATCGAGCGTTGCCTTGTCTGCCGCGACCCGTGACCGACGACGACGTCGGCAAGATCTGCCGGGCGTCGGACAGGAACCGAAACCTGCGCCTCGAACAGGCGCTTCGCCATGCACGGATGCGCGGGCTTTCGCAACCCTGGATGGACGTCGTGGCGCAGGCGCTCGGACTCGACCGGTCGCAGCCACCCGTCGATTCGACGATCGGCACGCGCTCGAACGTCGTCAGGGACGAGGCATGAGGGGCGTCGCCCACGTGTGGCCGGAGTCGCCGCGACGCGTCGGCGACGTCCTGGAAGTCGCGGCGCGGGTCGAGTGGCCGTGGCGCATGAAGCGTTGTTGGAAGGGGCGTCGCCAGCGCCTGTGGATCCGGGTGCCGGGCGACCTCGAGGTCACGGAGACCGCCGTGGCGGACGCCGTGCTCCTGGGGCTGGTCGCCGGAGCGATGTGCCGGGTCCGGGAACTCCGGTTGCACGCCACCGCGACCCAGGACCTCGTCGAGAATCTGACCCGCCTCAGCGTCGAAGCGAGCGCGCGCCAGCCCGACGAAAACGTCGCGCTGGTACTCCACTGCGACGGTCTGGCGACCGCCACACCACCGTCGGGGCCGGCGATCCTCTGCTTCTCGGGCGGACTCGACTCGGCGTACAGCCTCTGGCGCCACACGGAGTCGAACGCGCGATCGAACGGCGTCCGACTCGGCACGGCCGTGATGCTCCATGGAGCCGACATCCCCGTCGAGGAGACGACGGGGTTCGCGGCCGCATTCGCGCGTGCCCGGCGCATGACCGACGCCCGCCACGTGCCGTTGGTCGCCGCGACGACGAACCTGCGGCACGTCCGGCAGGACTGGTCGACGAACTACCGGCCCACGTTGGCCGCGGTGTTGAATCTCTTCCGCGGATCGCACGGGACCGGACTCATCGCGACCGCCGTCTCGAGCCATGAAGCGCCCACGTGGTGTCCGGAGGACGTGGCGCACCCTCCGCTCGTGTCGAGCCGCGCCTTCCCGATCGAGGGCGACGGCTACGAGGCCGACCGATTCGACAAGTTCGACGCGATCCGCGCGTGGCCGGAGGCGATGGAGGATCTTCGCGTCTGCTACCGTCGCGGATCGTGGAGCACCAACTGCGGCGAGTGCCTGAAGTGCCAGTCGCTGGGTTTCATCGCACGGCTCTCGATCGGGACCGTCCCGCCCTGTCTGCCACGTGCAATGACCGAAGCCGACGTCCGGGCCTTTGCGTCGGCCCCCGATCCCAACGTCCGGCTGCGCCTCTCCCAGATCCTGATGCACGCACGGGCGCGCGGCATCGACGCTCCCTGGGTGGCGGAAATCGAGCGTGCGCTACGGGCTTCGGACGCGCCGCACCCGGCCGGCGGATGACGGCCTCGCCCGCGATTCAGAGCGCACGGCGGTAGCGCACCTCGTCGAGGACGGCGCCGCGATAGGGCTTGCTCATCTGTGCGCCGTCGGGCGCCCATCCCTGTCGCTCGTAGAAGCGGCGACCTCGATCGTTGGCTCGAAGGACCCAGAGCGTCAGCTCGTGGAGGCCGGCGGCGCCGGCATCGGCGATCAACCGTTCGTGCAGCGCGAAGCCTGCACCCGCCCCCCACGACGGCGCCTCGACGTAGAGGGCGTACAACTCGGCAACTCGAGGCGCCAAGCCGTCACCGTCACGCACCGGCCCCCATCGAAGAAGCCCGACGACACGGCCGCCGAGTTCGGCGACGTACGTGCCCCCGACGACGGGCGCGGGCTCGGCGAGCCACGCGCGCCACTTCGCCAGCCGCCCGGAGTCGCCAAGCCCTTCAAGGAAGGAATCGGGGAGGATCCCGCGGTAGGCAACACGCCAGGTCCCGATGTGAATGTCAACCAGGACGTCGACATCCGAGGCGACCGCCGGGCGAACGAGCACGCTCGCTCGCCCGGGGTCAGGAGGACGATTCGATCGGACAGAGGGGCCCACGTCCGACGACGCCTCCGTCACGCCTTCGGCGGCACCAACGCGATCGAGGCCTCGCGCAGCTGCTTCTCGTCGACGGGCGCCGGCGCCCGGGTGAGCAGGCAGCGGGCCATCGCCGTCTTGGGGAAGGCGATGACCTCCTGGATCGACTCCTCGCCGAGCAGGAGCATCACCAGCCGGTCGACGCCGAGCGCGATCCCGCCGTGCGGGGGCGCGCCGTAGCGCAACGCGTCCACGAACCAGCCGAAACGGCGCTGTACGTCGTCGGGGGCGAGCCCGAGCAGCGCGAAGAGCCGAGCCTGCCGTTCGGAGCGATGGATTCGGATGCTGCCGCCGCCCGCCTCGTACCCGTCGATGACGAGGTCGTAGGCGCGAGCGCGCAGCTTCGCCGGCTCCTTCTCGAGGATTTCCCAATCGGCCTCGCGCGGGCTCGTGAAGGGGTGGTGGCAGGCGTCCCACTTCTTCTCGTCTTCGTTCCAATCGACGAGAGGGAAGTCGGTGACCCAGAGCGCCGCGGTGCGCGACGTGTCGATCAGCTTCAACTTTTCGGCCGCGAGTTTGCGCAGGTGTCCGAGCACCTTCCTGACGAGATGGACCGAGCCTGCGCCGAAGAGGACGACGTCGCCGGTCCTGGCGCCACACGCCTCGAGCAGCGCCTTGCCGGGCTCGCCCGCGAGGAACTTCGAGACCGAGCCCGACACACCCTCGGAGGAGAGCTTCGCCCACGCGAGACCCTGCGCACCCACGGCCTTCGCCTCGGCTTCGAGCGCGTCGATGTCCTTGCGTGCGAGCGTCGCGCCGCCCGGCAGTCGCATCGCGTTGACGATGCCTCCGGCGGCGACCGCACCCTCGAAGACGCGGAAGCCGATCTTCGTCGCGAGCGACGTGACGTCGAGGAGTTCGAGCGGGTTGCGCAGGTCGGGTTTGTCGCTCCCGAACCGCGCCATCGCCTCGTCGTAGCCCATGCGGGGGAACGAGACCGGGAGCTCGTGCCCGCGGTAGCGCTTGACCAATTCGCGGATGATCGGCTCGATCAGCGCGTAGATGTCTTCTTCGGCGATGAACGATCCCTCGATGTCCACCTGCGAAAACTCGGGTTGGCGGTCGGCCCGGCTGTCCTCGTCGCGCAGGCAGCGTGCGACCTGGTAGTAGCGGTCGAAACCCGAGACCATCAGGAGCTGCTTGAAGAGCTGGGGCGACTGCGGGAGCGCGTAGAACGAGCCCGGCGTCAGGCGCGACGGCACGATGAAGTCGCGCGACCCCTCGGGCGTCGATCGCGTGAGCAGCGGCGTCTCGACCTCGAGATAGCCGTTGGTCTCCAGATGCCGACGGAACGCCGAGAGGATGTTCGCCCGCTCGACGAGCATGCGCGTCATCTTCGGTCGCCTCAGGTCGATGAACCGGTACTCGAGGCGCAGATCGAGGCTCGCCTCGGTGCGGTCGAGAGGCTGGAAGGGCGGCGTCGGGCTCTCGGAGAGCACCTCGACGTCGGTCGCCTCGACTTCGATTTCGCCGGTCGGCATGTTCGGATTGGACGCGCTGCCCGGACGCGCGCCGACCTTCCCGGTCGCCCGCAGCACCCACTCGGGCTTCACGTGGGACAGCTTCGCGAGCAGCGATGCACTGTCCTCGCCACGAACCGTCACCTGGGTCAGTCCGTGGCGGTCTCGAAGATCGACGAAGACGACGCCTCCCTGGTCTCGCCGCGCGTTCACCCAACCGCAGAGGGTGACGGTCGAGCCCACGTCCGAGCGGCGAAGGGCGCCGCAGGTGTGGGTGCGCAGGGAAGAACGCATGGGAAAGGTCTCCGTCCCCAAGAACTCCGGGGAGGCGGAGTGTAGCCCCGCCGGCCTTTGGACCGGACAATAGGCAGACAACGGGCGGGCGCGGCGGCGCGGCCTCTACCTCGGCGCAGCGGGCGCCGTACGGTGCTCGGGAGGCGGGAGCGGAAAGGGCGTCACCGGAGCGATCGCCGACGGCGATGGGACCGCGACCGGGGGTGGGATCGGCACCGACGCAACGGGCAACGGTGCCGGTGGCGGCGCGGCCGGCAGACTCTCGGCCTCGGCGCGCGCGTCGGGGAGTTGTGCCTTCGCCTCGCGGATGCGACGCATGAGCGCGGCCAACTCGGTCTCGAGCCGGTCGGCCTCGACTTTCGCCTTGGCACCGCGGGCCTTCAGGTCGTCCATGCGCCGCTCGTCGCGGTCGAGCCGATAGGCCTCGAATTCCTTGTCGAGGAGCGAAGGCTCCGGCGCCTTCGACTTGCACCCCGCCGACGCGAGCAAAGCGAAAGAGCACGCGAGGAGGAGGCTTCGCACCCCCGCACGCTACGCAGGGACGCGCCCCGGTCAAGCGCACGGTTTCGGTCGGGCCTCGATTGGCCGACGGGACCGGCGTCCGATACCCTGCGGGGCTCCCCCCCACCCCCCTTCCATAACGAAATCTCGTCCGCGAGCTTTCGCTTCGGAGTCCTCGCATGGCCGCCATGGAAACCACCCTCGTCATCATCAAGCCCGACGGCGCCCAGCGCGGCCTCGAGGGCGAGATCCTCGCGCGCTTCGAACGCAAGGGCCTCCAGATCGTCGGGATGAGGTTGACGACGCTCACGAAGGACCTGCTCGAGCGCCACTACGCCGACCACAAGGCGAAGTCGTTCTACGCCGGGCTGGTCGCGTTCATGGGCTCGTCGCCCGCGGTCGTGATCGCGCTGCGCGGGTTGAACGCGATCTCGGTCACGCGCACCCTGATGGGCAAGACGTTCGGCAAGGACGCGGCCCCCGGCACGATTCGCGGCGATTTCGCGATTTCGAGTTCGTTCAACCTCGTCCACGGCAGCGACTCGCCCGAGGCGGCCGCGAAGGAACTCGCGCTGTTCTTCCGTGCCGACGAGATCCACGAGTTCCCGATCGGAAACCGCGATTGGATCTACGACGTCAAGGCCGAGCTCTCGTAACGCGCCGATCGGCCGCCGCCCTCCCGGCGGGTCGCTCCTCCCGGTGACGGGGACGTGACGACGCGCCGGGATCCTTCCCGTCCTCTCGGAGGAACTGCATGTCGCCCCGGATTCGATTCGCGCTCGCCCGTCGCTTCGGCGCATCCCTCGCGGTCGCCGCCGCCGTAGGCGCGGCCGTGCTCGGTACGACCGCGTGCGCGTCGTTGACGCCGGACGGCCCGCAGAACGAACCCGAAGACGACAACGCGCGCAAGGCGCACTTCGAGGAGGCGGCGCAGACCTACTACGACGGCGGGAAGTACCAGCAGGCCGTCATCCAATGGCGCAAGGTCCTCGCGATCGAACCCGAGCGCCCCAAGGCCAACTGGGGGCTCGCCAAGTCCCTCGCCATGATGGGCACCGTGCAGTCGCTGCGCGAGTCGGAGGCGATCTTCGTCAAGATCGACGGGTGGGATTGGAACCACCCGACGCTCGGCGACCGTCGCCACGAGGTGCTGAAGGACCACGCCGAGGTCTACCTCCAGCTGGCCGACTACTACGACCGCGACGTCACCGTGCTCGAGTCACAGCTCGACGATCCGGGCGCTGACGTTCCGTCGATCCGACGGCACATGCAGGAGCAGATCGCGAAGCGCAACGAGCTGCTCTCGAAGGCGATTCCGCTCTACGAGCGCGTGCTCGAACTCTCGCCCGACAACCCGCACGCGATCGCGGGCCTGGCGAAGGCGCACCTGACGGTCGGGAACAACCAGCGCGGCATCGCCTTCTCGCGTCGGTATCTGGCGCTGACGAGAAGCAGCCAAGAGGGCTGGAACCGGGAATTGAAGGCGCTCGAAGACAACCGGGGCCGGACCGCGACCGACGAGCAGCGCGAGTATTACCGGGCGAAGATCCGCTCGGCCCGGGAGAAGGAGATCAAGATGCATCTCCTCCTCGCGTCGGTGCTGATCCGCATGAAGGACTACCGCGGCTCGGTCGCCGAGTACGACGTCGTCCTCGAGATGGATCCCGTCCGACCGGCGGCACGCGTCGAGCGGGCCCAGGCGCTCGCCGGGACCGGCGACTACAAGAAGGCCATCGACGATCTCGAGGAGTATCTGAAAATCACCGACCCGGTGAAGCAGCGCGGCTCGCGCATGAAGGCGGCGGAACTGCTCGAGCAGTATCGGCTGGCGGCCCTCGGCGTTTCGTCGTCCCGCCGTTCGGGACCGGGCCCGACGCCGGGCCCAACGACGGGGCCGGCGTTCCCCCCGCCCCCTCCCCCGCCGGCGCCCATCATGCCGCCCTCGAGATAGGTCGAAGGGAACCGACCTCGTCGACGTTTGTACGATGGAGGCCCATGATCCCGCGCCCCATCGGTTTCGTCGCCTGCGCTCTGCTCGCGTCGCTCGCATCCGGTCGGCTCGCCGCGGCGGATGCGCCCGCGCTCCCTCCGAAGCCCCCGGCAGTCGACCCGAAGGCGAAGGCCGCGCCCGTGGTCGATCTACCGCTCTCGGATGGAAAGACCCTCTCGGGCGTCGTCGTGTCGGTGAGCGCCGCCGACGTCGTGGTTCGCGTCGGAGAGGGCGATCGCCGCCTCCCGTGGGAACAGTTCGCGCCACTCGGCGTCTTCCGCGCTCACGAGGCGCTCGCGGCACCCGATGACGGCCCCTCCCGTCTCGCGCTGGCCGAACTGGCCGCCGATCTCGGGCTCTTCGTCGAGGCGCGGCGCGAGTTCGAAAAGGCGCTGGGCCTTCACGCGATCGACGCCGTCGCGTACGCGAAGGCGATCGCCGCCGCCGAAGAGCACGCCGTCTCGACGCTGCTCGCGCAGGCAGAGCGCGCCGCCGACGCGGGCGACGCCGACCGAGCGCTCGAAGCGCTCCGGCGGGTGCAGATCGACTTCGGCAATGCGGTCGATCCGAGGCGCGTACAGGCGCTGCTCGCGGCCGTCGCGGCGAAGGTCGATGCCCGTGGTGCCGAACAGCGAAAACTCGAGGCCGAGATGGCGAAGCTCGTCGAGGAGTCGCGGAGGAAAAAGGAGATCCTCGTCCGGATGACGGAGGCGAAGCGCGATCGCGCGCTCGGCGACAGGGCAGCCGAAGAGGCGCGCGCCAACATGCCCAAGGGCGTCGTCTCGCGCGTGCGCCGCAGCGCCAACGAGGCCGACGACGCGTACGGCGTCGCGCGGCGCGATCTCGGCCGACTCCGGCGTGTCGTGGGAAAGACGGGCGACGACCACGACGCGTGGGCCGCCGCACTCGACTCGCTCGACAAGGTGCAGTTCCAGTTGCTGCTAGACGCCACGAAGTTCTTCTGGGACGCGCGCGTCTACGCGGCGGCCGAGGATTTTGCGATTCGCGCGTCGTACATCGACCCCGTGAATCCGACCCTCCTCGAGCTTCGTAGCGACATCCGCGCGAACCGCATCCGGTACCGCGCGAGCGACATCACGAACGCGCGGCCGACGGTGCGCTGACTACGTCGGGCGCACGTAGCCCTCGATCCATAGGTCCTCGCCGACACGACGCCCGGCCATGTGCTCGAGCGTCGGGAGGCTCGGCGCCGTGCGCGCACGCGGACCCCGGGCACCGACCGGCAGGACCAACGACGGCGTGTCGGCGCGCCCGATGATGGTCGGCGCGACGATCGCCGCGACTTGATCGACCAATCCCGCCGCGAGGAGCGCACCGGTCAACGTGCCGCCGCCCTCGACGAGGAGACGGCGGCAACCCTGCGTCTTCAAGTGGGAGAGAGCACGAGCGAGGTCGACGCGGCCGCCCCGTCCGGGCATCGTCGTGATCGTGACGCCCTTCGCTCGCACGAAAGCCCGCAGGCGACGGGCGGGCGCCGCCGCGACGTAGATGTGGAGGGGGCGGGCGAGGGTGGCGCCGCGCACCAACTTCGAGTCGACCGGCGTGCGCAACGTCGAGTCGAAGACGACGGCGGCAGGTTGGGAACGCCCGTCGGGGGGACCGCCCGGGAGGCGGCAATTGAGGCGGGGGTCGTCGACCAGCACCGTCCCCACCCCCACCGCGACGGCCTCCACGCGGCCGCGCAATTCGTGGACCACGCGCCAGGATCCGGTTCCGGAGATCGAAGTGCGCTTCCCCGGCTCGTACGAGAGGCGGCCGTCGAGCGACTGCGCCCATTTCGCGAGCACCCACGGTCGGTCGGACTCGAGCGAGCGGCGCAGCGCGAGCGTGAACTCGGGATTCGGGTCCGTCCGGAACGCGGGCCCCTCGGCGACGATGTCATGCGCACGAAGCAGTTGTCTCGCCTTGCCTCGATGAGCGGGATTGGGGTCATCTGCCGCCCAGACGACTCGGCGTACCCCTGCCTTGACGAGCGCCTCGACGCAAGGGCCGGTCTTCCCGGTCGTCGTGCATGGCTCCAGGGTGACGTAGGCAGTCGAGCCACGCGCCCTCGCACCCGCATGGCGGATCGCGTCCACTTCGGCGTGGGCGGCTCCGTAGGCCAAGTGGCAGCCGAGGCCGACAATCTCCTCACCGCGGTATAGGTCGCAGCCCACCAACGGATTTGGATCGACGCGGAATCGGCCGCACCCCGCGTTCAAGGCCGCCGCCTCTAGTCGACTCCGGTCGGCCGCCGTAATCACCGCCGGTTCCAGGCTCCGAGCACGGGCTCCAACTCGACGAGATCCCCGCGGAGCGAATGCGCCGTCGCGGACGTGATTCGCACGCGGGCGAGCCGTCCGACGGCCGCCGCGTCCGCCGTCACGTGGGCGATCCGGTTCCCGGGCGTGCGACCGGTCAGTCGCGTTGGATCGGTCTTGCTCGGCGCGTCGAGGAGGAGTTCGGTGACGGTGCCCACCAGCGCGCGGTTGGCGGCGCCCGTGATGACGTCCTGCGCGTCGAGGAGCGCCAAGTTGCGGGCCTTCTTGACGTCTTCGGGCACGTCGTCGTCCATGCGGTTGGCGGCGAAC
>JANNRO010000678.1:0-12214 GCA_031401505.1 Planctomycetia bacterium | reverse complement strand
CGGCCAAGCGCCTCGCGGCGATCTTCCGCAAGAAGGCCAGCGAGGCCCATCTCGAACGGGTCACCGCCGAGCCCGACGCGGGCTTCCGCACCAGCAGCACGAGCGCGCTGGACAACCTGTTCGGCAAGTAGCCGCGCGGGCCACGGCCCGTCGGTCGGCGAACCTCGGACGCGGGCCCCGTCGTCGAATCGATGACGGGGCCCGCGTCCGTTCGTCGATCGAGGTCCGCGACGATCGGCGTGCGCGGTTACGCCGTCGCGAGCGCGGCGACGATCGCCTCGCCCATGGCCTTCGTGCCGACGGCCGAGGGATCGTTGCGATCGGCCTTCAGGTCGTAGGTCACGTGCTTGCCCTGCGCGATGACCTTCTCGACGGCGCGCTCGAGACGGTCGGCCGCCGCCTGCTCGCCGATGTGCTCGAGCATCAGCATGCCCGAGAGGATCATCGCCGTCGGGTTGACCTTGTCGAGGCCCTTGTATTTGGGCGCCGAGCCGTGCGTCGCCTCGAAGATTGCCATCGTGTCGCCGATGTTGGCGCCGGGTGCCACGCCGAGCCCCCCCACGAGGCCTGCGCACAGGTCGGACAGGATGTCTCCGTAGAGATTGGGCAGCACGAGGACGTCGTAGTCCTCGGGCTTCTGGACCAATTGCATGCACATGTTGTCGACGATGCGGTCTTCGAACGCGATGTCGGGATATTGCTTCGCGACCTCGCGAGCGGTCGCGAGCCAGAGGCCGTCGGTGAACTTCATGATGTTCGCCTTGTGGACCGTCGTGACCTTCTTGCGACCCTTTCTCCGCGCGTACTTGAACGCGTAGTGGTGGACACGCTCGGTACCCGACACGCTGATCGGCTTGATCGAGAGGCCTGAGTCGGGCTTGATCGTGCGCTTGGACTCGGTCTCGATGACTTTGCGGACGCGCTCGTTCTCGGGCGTGCCCTTCTCGAATTCGATGCCCGCGTAGAGGTCTTCCGTGTTCTCGCGCACGATCACGAGGTCGATGTTCTGGTAGCGACTGCGCACGCCCGCGTAGCTCTTGCACGGGCGCAGACACGCGTAGAGTTCGAATTCCTTCCTCAGCGCGACGTTGACGCTGCGAAATCCCGTACCGACCGGCGTCGTGACCGGCGCCTTGATCGCGAGCCCCACCTGACGGATCGCGTCGAGTGTGCGCTGGGGCAGCGGCGTGCCCTCGCGCGCGTGGACGTCGACACCGGCCTCGGCCTCGACCCAGTCGAACTTCACGCCGGTCGCGTCGAGCACGCGGCGGGTGACGGCCGCGAGTTCGGGACCGGTGCCGTCGCCGAGCAGCAGCACGGCGCGATGTACCGTGCCCGCCGCCTTCGCCGGAACCTTCGGGGTGGGCGCGGGCTTCGCCGCAGGTGCCGGCTTCGCCGCAGGCGCCGGCTTCGCCGCAGGTGCGGGCTTCGCGGCGGGTGCGGGCTTCGCGGAAGCGACCGGCGCCTTCTTGGCAGGCGCCGCGGCCTTCACGGCGACCGGGGCAGGTAGAGACTTCGCGGCGGGCTTCGCTTTGCCGCCCGTCGACTTCGCCGCGCCGTTCTTGCCGTTCGTGAGTTTCGCCATGGCCGCCTCCGAGGGGGCCGGGATGCTACCCGGGCGCAAGAAGCACGCGTAGCGACCGACGCCACGCTCGAACGGTCTACGGGACCCGCGTCCGAACGGCCGCCTTCCACGTCTCGATCGCGAGGCGCAGCGCGTGACGCTTGCCGGAAGGAACGCCCCCGAGTGCGGTCTCGATGTCGCCGGAGGTGACCGATTCAACGTGGCCTGTTCGCCCGATCGCGAGCGATGCGAGCACGCTGCCGGCGGCGATCGCCGCGGGGCATCCCTCCACGCGGAATCGGGCGTCCCGAACGACGCCGTCCACGACGTCGAGATCGAGCGTCAGGCGGTCGCCGCACGTGACGTCGATCGCTTCGCCGCGATGCGTCGGTCGGGCGATCGCCCCGGACTGCCTCGGATTCGTCAGGTGATCGAGGAACGCGGGCGAGTGCGCCGAGGAGGGGACGCGGGGATCCATGACCCGACCGTTCTACGCCGAAGGACGCGTCGTCGCTCCCCAAGTCGGACCCGCCCCGGTACCCTAGGCCCATGGCACGCATCGTCGCGGAATCCGGCTCCTTCTCGGGCAAGGAGTGGAAGATCGACCCCGGGGTCACGTTCGGGCGCGAGGCGCACAACACGATCGCGATGCCCGACAACAAGAAGTCGAGCCGCGATCACGCGAAGGCGTGGCGCGAGGGGCCGGGGCGCTATTCGATCGCCGATCTCGGCAGCACGAACGGCACGCTGGTCAACGACGACAAGATCACGAAGCAGCCGCTGTCGGACGGCGACGAAGTCCGCATCGGCGAGTGGGTCTTCCGGTTCCTCCTCGACGAAGACGAGAAGCCGAAGAAGAAGGAGCCGCCGGCCAACCGCATGGCGGCGGTACTCGGCGCGAATCCCGACGGCGGCGGCGCGGCGGCGGACGCGGGCCCGACGATCGAAGTCAAATCGCGCATTCTCCAATACTCGAAGAAGGACGCGAAGGGCAGCGTCGCGTCGTGGGACGTCTCGCAGGCGGCGGGCGGGATGAAGTGGCTGGTCATCCTCGGGTTCCTCGCCTTGGCCGTCGGCCTGTTCTATCTGGCACGGAATCTCGCGGGAGGCGGTTGATCGTCGCCTCCCCGGATCGCGTCCGCCACGACGCGCGCCGCGTCGTCCCACGTGAACGGGGGAGGAGTCACGAGCGTCGGACGCGGGCCCCGTAGCGCGTTCACGGCACCCTCCCATGCGTCGCCCGACGGGGGTGCAACCAACGTCACGCCCGTCGCGTTCGCCGCCAATTCCCGGTGGGCGGGGATGTCGGACGCGATCACCGGCGTCCCGCACGCGAGGCTCTCGACGACCGGCAGCGAGAACCCTTCATCCCTCGACGGGACCAGCGTCCATCGCGCGGCCGCGTACAGCGACGGCAGATCGTCGTCGCCCAGCAGACCGAGCGAGAGCACGCCCGGCGGCGCGAACGCCGCGTCGCCCGCGACGACCAGCGCGACGCGCTCGGCGCTTAGCGCCTCACCCCACGCCGCGACCGCGGCGCGCAGCGCCTTGCGTGGCTCGTCGCGCCCGACGACCAACACGTACGGCGCGATGACCCCGAGTCGCGCGAGCGTCGCGGTCACCACGTCGGACGCGGGGGGGTGGAACGCGGACGAAATCGCGTTGCGCGAAACGCGCGGGCTCAACTCCGTACCGTAGGCGGCGCGCAGGCCGTCGCGCACGGCGTCGGACACCGCGACGACGGCGCCGGCGGACCTGAGCACCGAGCCATATCGGAAACGGCCGTACAGGCTCCGCAGCACGCCGCCGTACCCGTGCAGAAAGCGCAGATCGTGGACGGTCAAGACCGTGCGCACGCTCGAAGCGCACACCACGGGGCCGTGATCGACGAGCAGGTGGCCGAACGCCGCGTCGCGGTGACGGCGGCGCAGATCCCGCGCACGCGCGCGCCAGCGATGGATGCCCCCGCGACACGAGACGTCCACCCGCGCATGGACGACGTTGTCGAGATCGAGTTCGTCGGGCGGCGGGCCGCCGTCGCGCGCCCAATGAACCTCGAAAACGTCGCCCGGGAGCAACGCCGGCAGGCGCCTCAAGATTTCGATCGCACGTCGCTTCGATCCCGAGGGCTCGGGGCCGTAGGGCGTCGCGTCCACGACGATCAGGCGGCTCATCGGGGATTCTCGGCGGCGCCGACGACGTCGAGCAGGCGCATGAACGAGGGGAGAATCGGGAACGCGTCGGCCCGCAAGCGGCCGGCGGCGATCAGCCGAGAGCGAAGCGTCGTGTCGTCGCGCACGCGCCTCATCGCGTCGGCGAGCGCGTCGGCGTCACCAGGAGGAACGAGCACGGCGGCGTCACCGCAGATCTCGGGCATCGATCCGCCGGTCGTCGCGACGACGGGAACTCCGGCCGCCATGGCCTCGAGCGGCGGGAAGCCGAATCCCTCGGAGCGCGCGGGATGGACGAACAGGTGCGCGCCCGCGACGAGGCGCACGAGTTCCTGGTCGTCGACCCTGCGTCGAACCTCGATGCCCGCCGCGCGAAGTCGCCGGTCGACGTCGCGGGGAGGCGTTCCGACGACGACGACGCGCAGATCCGTCACGAGGGCCTTCGCGTCCGCCAGTACGTCGAGCCCCTTGCGCCGACTCGTCGCCCCGACCGCGAGCACGTAGGCGCGATCCTCGGACGCCGGTCCCTTCCTCGATTCGGCCGCCTTGCGCCATGGAAGGGGATCGAAGCCGTGAGGGACGACGTGGACCCGGTCGCGTGTTCGGGGATGCAGCGACAAGACGTCGTCGCGCGTGGCGATCGACGGCACGACGATCGCGGCGGCCTCGCGGGCGTTGCGACGCAACCAATATCGATGGACGGCCGCTCGGACTCGCCCTTCGATCGGCCCGCACCGGACGAACGGCAGTTCGTGGACCGTCACGACCACCGGCACGTCGAGGCGAGGAAACGCCTGATAGGGCGACACGAACACGGTGACGTGCGCGGATCGCGCCTCCCGGGCGAGGGCCGGCCTCGACCCAAGGAGATAGCGGACCGACGACGCGTTCGAAGCCGCCGCGAAGCCCGCCATCCAGCCCTCGACCATGCGACGCACGCCGCCGGGCGGCCCCTGGCACGGGTTGACGTCGACTCCGATCACGCGCGGCCGTCGATCGCGCGCTGGTAGCAGGCGCGCGTTCCCTCGGCCGTCGCGGCCCACGTGTATCGTGCGGCCTCTACCCGTCCGCGGGCGGCAAGATCGACCCGTAGCGAGTCGTCGGTCACCACGCGTGTCAGCGCATCCGCGATCGACTCGACATCGTATGGGTCGACGAGGAGCGCCGCGGCGCCGGCGATCTCGGCGCACGTGGTGGCCGCGCTCGTCACGACCGGGAGCGAGGCGGCCATCGCCTCGACGACGGGCAGTCCGAAGCCCTCGCCGAGCGACGGGTAGACCAATGCCGTGGCGCCGCCGTAGAGCGCCGCGAGCCTCGCGTCGTCGACCGCGCCCTCGACGCGCACGCCGAGCGTCGCCCCGGCCGCCGCGAGAATCTCGTCGTCGAGCCAGCCGCGAGCCCCCACCACGACGAGGTCGACCTCGATTCCGCGCGCCCGCACACGTCCGACGGCCTCCATCACCCGGGAGAGGTTCTTACGAGGTTCGAGCGTTCCGACGGCAAGCAGCGTCGGGCGCTCGAAGCGTGCCGGTTCGACGGTCGGCAGCACCCTCGCCGCATGGGGCACGACGTCGACGCGATCGGGGTCGGCGCCGAAGCGCTCGACGAGCCCCGCTTTCGTACGGATCGACGGCACGAGCAACCGCGCGGCGTGGCGAACCAGCCGCCGCGTCATGCGCCGGAGCCCGGTCCGCATGCCGGGCGTGAAGCAGCGGGGCAACTCTTCGAAGAGGACGTCGTGGATGGTCGCGACGAACGCGGCGCTTGACGGCTTCAACCACGCGTAGTCGGTCGTATGGAAGACGTCGCAGCCGCCGACGAGGAGGTCGGCCCCGACACCCCACCGCGAGAGCGCATCGGCCGCGCGCGAGGGGATCGGCGCCGCCCGCAGATGCGCCCGAGGGGGCGGCGGGGCCGTCGTCCGACGATTCGGACCGATCCGTCCGCGCACCTGATGCCCGTAGAGGAGGAGGCGATCGTCGGGAAATCGGGTCGCGAGTCCCGCGGCGAGACTCCGGACGTAGACCGCGATGCCACCCCGGCCCTCGAACGTCGGCCTCCAGTCGATCCCGATGCGCACGTTCGTCGGTGTTCGATCAGGAGCGGCGCAGCGACTCGTACGCGCGCTCGACTTCGGACCACTCGGGATGCTCGAGCAGCGCCGCGCGCAGCTGGTCCTTCGCCTCCTTCAGGAGATCCGGTCGGTCCTTTCGCGACGAGAGGAAGAGCCCCAAGTTCCCTCGTGCGCGCGTCGGGTCCTTCGAATGCTCGATCGCCTTGCGATAGCCCTTCTCGGCCCGGTCGAAGTCACCCAGGTGTCGATGGGCGACGGCGAACACGGTCCACGCACGCTCGTTGCCCTGACGCAACTTCAACGATCGGACCGCGGTCGCGGCTGCATCGCGCCAACGTTCCGCGAGGAGGAAGGCGCCGCCGAGATCGTCGATGTAGGCGGGTTCGTCCGCCTCGAGTTCCACGGCGGTCTTGAAGGCATTGACGGCCTTCGGATACTGCTCGTCGTCGATGTAGGCGAATCCGAGCATCGCGTGGAGCGCGGGCACGTCGGGGTGGCGGCTCATGTGAAGGCGGACGAAGCGACGCGCATGGAACGGCCGCCCCCGCTGCCGATAGAGCCGCGCAACGCGCTGGATCGACTCGATATCGTCCGCGTCGAGACGGGCGGCGCGCCCGAACGCGCGAATCGCGGCGCAGGTCTCGTCGCGCTCGGACCGGGAGTGCCCGACGAGCGTGTAGAGATCGGGCCGATCGGGAAACCGGGAGATCGCGGCGGCCGCCACCTCGTCGAATCGATCGTAGTCCCGCCAGCGCAGGAGGATCTCGAGAAGGCGAACGGCGATGCGCGGGTCGTCGGGAAATCGCTCGAGGCCCCGCTCCAGATAATAGGCGGCGGCGGCCAGCGAGTACTGCGACGAGACCCGGGCGACGCCCGAAATGAGGGCCTCGGGCGTCGATGCCCCGAGCGCCGTTTCGAGTTCAGGGATCGGATCGGGAGGAGCGGTCGGAACGGCCACGGACGAAAGATACCGGGGCCGACTCCCCCGGCGGTGGAATCGGTCGCGCCGGGACCCTACCGGGCGACGTCGGCGGTGAATCGAGCCCAGGGGAAGTTGCGGCCGGGACAGGCCGTCGACTTGCAGTCGGAATGCCGCAGGATCGCACTGACCGGGATGCCGTACCGAGCCATGATCCACCGGGTGAGGCGCACGAGCGACTCCAGTTGCCGGGCGGTGGGTTTGCCCCCGTGCTCGAAGTCGCCCACGAGGACGATGCCGACTCCCATCTCGTTGTACCGGTTGTCCGCGGTCTTCGCATGGGCGCCCTGGATCTGGCGAGCCCATCGAGGACCGATTTCGACCTCGCCGTCACCGGTCTGGGTGCCGTTCCCGATCACGAAGTGGTAGCCGCAGCCGTTTTCCCATCCCTGACCCCGGTGAACGGAGTCGTATTTCGCGCAGGAACCCGACGAGTCGTCGCTGTGGTGGATGACGACGTACTTCCACGAGCGCTCCGCGATCGACGGAATCCAACTCGGGTCCCCTCCCGACGTCGGCCGGGGGGACGGCGACCGAACGGGCGAGAGAACGACCGGCGCCGGGGCCTTCGGGGCCGCCGCGACGACCGGAATCGCGATCGGAGCGACCGCGCGAGCGAGCGCCGATCGATGACGGGCGGCGAGCGCGACCTCGGAGCGCAGCGCCTCGACGCCGCCGGCCGGCACGAGGAGCGTCGTTCCGACCCGACGGGCTTCGTCGCCCATGTCGATGGCGCGGCCGTCGACCGTCAAGCGTCGGTTGCCCGGGTAGACGCGCGCGTTCACGTCCGAATTCGACAGAAGATAGCCGGGCCCTTGCACGACGGCGCGCAGCCCCAGTTCACGCGCGAGTGACTCGACGTCCATGGGGCCCGTGGCCCCGGTTGCCCCCGGTGCTCCCGGTGCCCGCGTAGCCGAGGGGACCGGAGTCGGAACGGACTCGGCGACGGGACCCGCGGCCCGCGCTGACTCCCGCGTGGTCGAGCAGCCACCGAGTGCACCAACGACCACGAATCCTGCGAAGGCCAGCGACGTCGACCGCATGTTCGATGATTTCCGAAGGCGCCCGAGCCCGGCGCCGGATCGGAGTTTCGCGAGGCCGACGATTCGGCACGACCACTCCGACGTGTTTGCGAATCGGATGTTCGCGAGGCGTTCCGTACCGGCGAGTGCGAGCGGGAGGCGAAGTTCGCGTTCCGGCGGTCACCGGATCGACGCGGCCAATGGGGCGACAGGTGGGGCGGCCGGTGGGAGAGCCCGCCGGCCGCCCCGATCTGGGGTCAGCGGCGAGGCACGGCACACGGCCGTGACTTGCTGCCTCAACCGCCGCCGGATGCACATCCGGATAGCCCCGACGCGAGAAGCGCCGAGGACATGAGAATCAGAAATAGACGACGCATGGGGACTCCGCTCTCGAGTTTCGACGAAGCGCACCCGCCGAACGCGACGGCACGCCCCCTACGAGATCGGTTTGTGATCGGCGAAACCGAACGTCACGGCCGGACGGATTCGTGTTTCGCGCCGTTCGTGACGACCGTTCAGCCGTGCGTTGCGTCGTGGTCGGCCGGAGTCCGCGGTCGGCGCAGAAGGCATGCGAAGCACCAGACGGCGAGCGCCGCATGGAACGCGATCACGGGCCAGAGCAGCACGCTCGAAAGCGAGAGGCCGATCCGCGCGTGCGCGAGCGTGGCCGCCGCGGCGAGGTCGTACACGAGCATCGCGACGACCAGTGCCCGCACGGCCCCCCTCGAAGCACTCGTGCCCGCGAGCCCGCACGCGATGCCCAGCGCGAGCAGACCGGCCCCACACACGCGGCCGAGCACGAGCGAGGCGGCTGCATCGAGCGGCACCCCGAGCAGCAGCGACGACGCCCACGATGGGGAGACGAGCAAGGCCACACCGGTCGGAACCTCGGTCAGGGCCGAGACGACAAGCAGTGACTTCACGGGCGTGCTCCCGCCTACGATCGAGGGGTCAGGAGCGGGGAATCTACCCGGTGCCCGGCTGAACGAGTCGGCGGACCTCCGACGCCGGACGTTCGCGCGTCGCGGGACCCCGAGGCACTCGATCGGAATCGCAACCGAGGCACAGGTCGCGCCCGTACGATCGCGACGTGCGCACGCCGCTCGGCCGCTTTCCTGGATCGCCCGCGCTCGCGTTCCTGCGCGACGTCGCCTTTCGAGCCCCCGACGCTTCGTCGTGCCACGCGTGGGCGTCGCGCCTCGCGGCGGGCGGCATCGTGCGCGAGTGCGCACGCGAACGCGACCTGCGTCGCGCCCTCCCCCATCTCGGACGTTGGATCGAAGCCGCCGGACTGACGTCGACGCTGCCGCCCGACGAGCGAGCGACCCTCGCTGCAGCCCGCCTTTCGTCTCAATCGTCGGTGGCGAAACTGGCGGCGACCCTCAACCCACTGGGCACGGCGTGTCGAAACGTCGGCGTGGCGCCGCTGCTGCTCAAGGGCGCGGCGCTTCACGGTGCCCTTCACACGTTCCCCGCCGATCGTCCGGTGTCCGACGCGGACCTCTTCATCGCGTATTCGGACTGGCCTGCCTTTTCGCAGGCGCTTGGCGCGGCGGGACTCGAGTCCGACCGATTGACCGCCGCTCGCGTCGAGGATCTCGAACGGTCGGCGGGGCGGACGTCCGTACTGTCCGACTTCATCTACCGACCTCGGAACGGGACCGGCGTCCCCGTCGAAGTGAAGTTCGACCCCGTCCAGGTCGGGGTGCCCCTGCGACGACCGAGAGCCTTCGTCGAAAGGGCGGTGCCGTCGCCGGTGTATGCCGGGTTCGTCGTGCCGGCGCCCGAGGCGATGGCGATCCAGCAGGCGATCCATCTCGCAAGACACGACGGGTCCGACGCACTCTGGTTCGCGGAGTTGGCCCACGGCGTCGATCGAGCGTGCCGTCGCGGAGCCTTCGACATCGACCGAGCGACGTCGATCCTCGCAGGCGAGGGGCTCGAATCGGTCGCCCGGCACGTTTTCGCGGCGGCCGAGAGGCTCTTCCCCGGCACGATTCCCGCGCGCTTGCGGCGCGGGCGCGGAGGGGGACCCACGCCATCGATCGTCCGCGTCGCGCCGACGGCCCGCGGGGGCGCAAACGAGCGGCTCGCGACCTTCTCGCTCCAGGCACACCACGCGGTCGGGTCCCGGCGCATCGGATTCGTGCTGCGATCCCTCGCCGCGCGGATACGACCCTCCGGCGGCTACGTCGCTGCGCGACTCGGCCTCGCTCCGGGAACGCCGATCCGCGCGGCACATCGCCGTCGCCGGCTCCTCGATCTGCTCCGCGGAAGAAACACCCGATGACGCTCCCGACCGGCGACAGCGACTGGGTTCCGCAGGGGGCCCCGATCGTGCCGGGCACGATCCACCGGATTTCGGTCGGTCCTCGGGACGATCGAGGGCGAGGGTCGGCAACCCTCGGACGACGGTCCCTTCGTGTTTCCAACGGGCTGCCGAACGAGACGGTCGACGTGCGACTGGTTCACGTCGGCCGCACGACGGCGGAGGTCCGGATCGAGCACGTGGTCGTCGCTTCGCCCGATCGGGTCGCCGACGCGTGTCCGCACGGTCAGGTGTGTCCCGGCTGCGGACTGCGCACTACGTCGCCCCTCGCGCGGCGGGCGTTCCTGCGCGAGCGGGTCGCGACCGCACTCGCGAAGGCTGGGTTGGCCCACGTGCCCGTGCTCGAAACCGTCGGTGCGCCGCAACCTGACGGTTGGCGCCACAAGGCCTTCCTGACGGCCCGGCGCACGAGCCGCGGGATTTTCCTGGGACTCTACGAGGAGCACTCGCATCGCCTGCTCGGCATCGACGGCTGTCCGGCGCACGCGGAACCCGTCGAACGTGCGCTCTCGGCGGTGCGACAAGCCTTGAAGCGCGCGAACCCGTCGATCTACGACGAGCGCAGCAAGGAGGGCTGGCTTCGATACGTCGCCGTCCGCGCGTCGCTCTCGACGGGCGAAGCGCTCGTCACGTTCGTGGCGACAGGACGGGATTTCGCGGCCGAACGGGCGCTGGTCGAGGACATTCGACGATTCGCGCCCCACGTCACGGGATTCGTCCTGAACGTTCATGAGGCGCCGGGCAACGCGCCCTTCGGAGCACGCTTCGCGACGCTCGCAGGAAGCCCGTATCTCACGGAACAGTCCGGGCCGTTCACGCTGCGCGTCTCGGCAGGGTCGTTCTTTCAGGTCAATCCCGCGATGGGCGTGCGCCTCCACGATGCCGTCGCGCGCGCCGCGCGCACGGCGCCCCCCGGCCCGGCAGTCGACCTGTACGGCGGCGTCGGCTGCACGTCGCTTCGCCTCGCGGCCGACGGGCGCCAGGTCACGCTCGTCGAGGCGATCGGAACGGCCGCCGAGGACGCCGCCTGGAACGCGAGGCGACCGCCAGGCGGCGACGCCGACGCCTCGTCGGCCCTCGTCGAAGTTCGGGCGGAACGCGTCGAAACGGCGATCGCCTCCGGGACCATCGCCCCCCCGGTCGTGGTTCTAGTGAATCCACCCCGCAGTGGGCTCTCGGCTGAGGTCTTGGGACAGATCCGAGCGTGGAAATCGCCGCTTTTGCTCTATGTCGCGTGCGATCCGCGCCCGCTGGCGCGTGACCTAGCCGCGCTGACGGCCGACGGGGCGATCGTCGAGTCGGTCGAACCCTTTGAAATGATGCCGCAGACGGCACACGTCGAGGCGCTGGCGATCGTTCGCCGACCGGCGTAGGATTCCGTTCCGCCGTCGGATTGGCACTTGGCCAAACGACGGAATCGAACGAACATAACCCGTTCATTTACATGGGTTTATTGAATCCGATCTCCGAAAATCGAAAAGATTCCGCCAGCGATCCGCCGAGTGATTCGGCCGGTCGGAGGCGGGTTTGTCGGAAGTCGGCAAGCCGACCACGGGTGCGTCGGGCCGTTCGCGTGGGGCTTCTAGGCGGAAGACGCGTCGTGACGTTGCTCGTCGTCGCCTGCGTAGTGGGACTCGGAGTGGGATTTGGGATGAGACAGGTGCGGGGCGAAGGTCCCGCCTCCGCCCCCCGCTCCCTCGAATCGGTACGGCGAGCCCGCGTCTTGACGACCCCGCCGACCTTGGACGGGGAGCTCCATCCGGACGAGTGGCCTCAGGACCCCGAGTCCACGATTCGAATCGACCGCGCTGAGCAGTGCATTCCCGAGCGCCGCGCTCGGTGGAAGGGTGCCGCCGACGCGAGTCTCGTCGCGCACATCGCCGTCGACGATCAGGCGCTTTGGCTCGGGATCTCCGTGACCGACGACGTCGAGTTCCCCCCCGGTGAACCGTGGTGGGGCGGAGACGGCATCGAACTCTTCCTCCACGCCGCTCCTCCGCGCGTCGGTCCCCCGCCGACCGACCTCGAGGCCGACGCATACGGCGACGACGATTGGCAGATCTTCCTCATGCCAT
>JANNRO010000677.1:0-3089 GCA_031401505.1 Planctomycetia bacterium | reverse complement strand
TACCAGCACCCGAAGGGCACCGTCGCGGAGCCGGCCTGACCGCGAATCGAGGAATTCGTCGCTGCGGCAAGTGCGCGCGGCAACGGCGAAGACAGCGCCATTGGAAGGCGATCGGGAATCGACCGAATCGCCGCATTTGGTTGGATACCGGCCCGGTTCGCCGGTCGAACTACTTCGACGTTCCGGAATTGGGCATGTCATGACCCCTGTGATCTCCGTCGCTCCGCCGATCGTTGTCGCCACACGCGACGAGAAAGACGCTCAATATGAGAATGACGAGTAGTTTCGCGTAGCGCATGCAGGAACCTCCGAGGACGTGACGAACAACGCCGCGGCGCGAAGCGCGGCGCCACGCGAAAAGCGCCCGTCGACGTCCAGGCGGATCGGTCCTCACGGGACGCGGCTCAGGTCCACCCTACCGTCGTCAGTCCCCAGCGTGATCGGACCCGCTTCGATGGGGCGGCTGCTCCTTGGGTGCTTGTCCCAGGTGCAGACCATCAGCTCGCCCGTGTCCGGGTTGGCGACGATCTCCGCGTGCTCGGCGCGCATGTCGATCGGAACGACGTCGACCCCGTAGGCACCGGCCGTCGCATTCTTCCCCGAGAAGAGCAGGACGTCGGCGACCACGCCGATGCCGATGCCTAAGGCGATGCCGTTGGACCTGTTCATGCCGGGTCGATCCGTGCCGTCGGTGTGTGTGTCCTGTGCGCCGGCACGCAGCGCTTGGGGAATCTTGCCCACCGTGGCCCGCTGATCGTCTCTCTGGTTGTCCCTTCAACGCGGCAATGCTACGTATCGCGTGGCTTCTCTCGGCATCGGTTCGTGGCACGGGCCTTGCGATACCTCGCGGTGCGGTGGCGTCAGGCGCGCGCCGTTCGCGGCACAAGCCCCGAAGACCCCCGCCGGGAGGACTCGATGATGTTCAATCGGACCTTGGCAGTCGGCGTCGCTGCGCTGATGGTTTCGGGCCTCGTCTCCGTCGCTTCGGCGGAGAGCGTCCAATTGAAGAGCGGCGAGTCGCTCGAGGGCGACGTGAGCCTCGAAGGACTCGACACCGTCATCGTCGATGTTCGTTTCCCCGACGTGAAGGTGGCGAGGCTCAAGCGCGACGATCTCGCACCCGAATCCCTCTACGCCGTCCTCGAGCGCCGGACGGACTCGAAGGATCCGCAGAAGCGCCGCGAACTCGGAGACGTCGCGGAGAAGCTCGGACTTCTCGGCGCCGCGGTCGCGCAGTACCGCGCCGTCGCCACTCTCGACGCGTCCCTCGCCAAGGAAATGGACGGGAGGATCGCGGCGGTGGTCGAGCAAATCGCTGCAGATCTTCTCGACGACGCGAAGGACCTCCTCGACGAAAACAAGCCCAGCGCCGCGATCCGGTACCTGCACACGATCCTCGAGCGCTACCCCAAGACCGATGCAGCCAAGGGCGTCCAAGCCCTCATGGGCAAGGCTCACGAGGCGGCTGGGGCCGCCGCGGAGACCGCGAAGAAGACCGTTGACCCTGTCACCGGCGAGAGAGCGGCGGACGCAGTCCTCGCTCACCTGAAGAAGGGCGACAAGGCGCGGGGCGACGTGTCGGGGCACGAGGGTTCGGGCGGCGCCGAAGACAAGCGCGCGATCCTCCGCGCGGTCGAGCACTACGAGGATGCGTGGGCCGGCGCGAAGCAGTTCCCGATCACGGAGACCGGCAAGGCGGACTTGGACGCACGCCTGCGTGAGTTACACGCTCGCGCGAAGACGTCGCTTGTCCAGGCGTACTTGAGCGCGGGCACGATGCTCCTTGAGCGCCGGGCGATCCCGAGCGCGGAGCGCTACTGCAACAAGGCGTGCGAACTCGACCCGGAGAACAAGGCCAACCACCAGCTCCACCGCCTGATCGTCGATGCGAAGTCGGCGTACACGTGGCGGCGGGGCGGGCAACGCGGCCGGCAGGGCGCTCCGCGCTGAGTCCCTCCCCCCGCCGCGCAGCGGGCGCTCTCAGCCTCGTGCTGACGGCGTGTTCTGTCGGGCGGGGGGAGTCCCCCGCTCCGCCCGCGGTGTCGACGGTGTCGAGTTCGGTCGCCATCGCCAACACGCGTTGCCCCCTGACCGGGTGCCGCGAAGTCGACCCATCCGTTCCGGCGAGCCTCTACAGGGACGCTTGATCGGATTCTGCGGTGCTCGTGCATGCCCAGCTCCGCGAAGCCGAAGACGCGTCGCGATTTGCGCTGCTTCGGAGCTTCTCGGGATTCCTGTTCGCCCTGTTCGCCGAGACGTACGGCTTCCCGGCTACATGCCCATGCCCACCACCCGAAGGGCACCCTCGCAGAGCCAGCCTGACCGCAAGCCGTGAATTGCGTCGATGCAGGTTGCGTCGATGCGGCGCGATTGCGAGGCAACGGCGAAGACAGCGCCCTCTCGCAGGGAATCGGTAGGCGACCGAATCCACGTGTTCAGCGAAGTGTCAGTCCCGTCCGCCGGTCGAACTACTTCGACGTTCCGGAATTGGGCATGTCATGACCCCTGTGATCTCCGTCGCTCCGCCGATCGTTGTCGCCACATGCAGCGAGGAAGATGGTCAACGTGAGAACAAAGAGCAGTCTGGCGTGGCGCATGCAGGAACCTCCGGCCGTGTGAGATGCGACGACGATTGCCGGTCTTGGATGCCGCACGCCCAGCTGATGAGCCACAAATCGTCAGACGGGCTGTGGGACGGATGGACCCGTTGCGAATCCCCGAGTTCAGCCGCACGACGCGAGGACGCTCAACGCCTTCCTCTCACGCGAGCCGCGACCTGCCTGTGCGATCTGTTTCGTTCGCCGGCCACGTCGTCGCCACAGGCGGGGGCCGCCGATGAACGCGTTTGCGCTGCCGCTGGCGCGGCAACCGGGAGGGAGTTTCTCGAGATTCTCGACGTTTCCGCCGCCCAGCACGGTGTCGTCGGGTTCGAGAGCGGCCATCAGCCGCTTCACCACGTCCGCGACGTGTCGCCGCCACTTTCTCTTGCCGTGACGTCTCAGCGCACGAACTCCCACATACTCCTCGTACGTCGCCTTCCTGTAGGGCAAGTGCGCGAGTTCCATGGGCACGACGACGCCCTCGACGAT
>JANNRO010000676.1:0-5742 GCA_031401505.1 Planctomycetia bacterium | reverse complement strand
GTCGACGTGTACGTCGGGACCCAGAACACACCGTACAGCGGACGCCGCGTCGGGACGGCGGATCTGAAGAAGGGGTCCGCGCACGTGGAGGCGATTCTCCCGACACGTCGGGAGGGGACGATCTCGGTGTTCCTGGACGGCGTCGCCGGGCTTCCGCCGACGATCGGAACGATGTTCAGCGGCGGCTTCGGGGGCGCTGCAGAAATCGACATCACCCGGCGCGATCCGGGAACCGGCACGCTCGGGGTGGTCGTCTGGCCGGTCGCGCTCGACGGCAACGCCGTCTTCGGATTCGACTCGCCCGGCTGGCAGGCGCAGGCGCCCATCTCCATCGTGGCGGGGTCGGGACCGTTCCAGGCTCGCCTCGACCTTCGTCGGGTCGGCAGCGTCGACGTCGAACTCGTGCAAGCGAAGGGGGGGCGCGTCACGCTCCAACTGGAACGCGTCGAGGAACCGGGTGCCGCGCCCTCCGTCGCGGTCCGCCACTACAGTTCGAATTCGTATGGATCGGGACAAGCCCGAATCGACGCGGAGGGCCATTGGCGGCTCCCGACCATCGCACCGGGTCGCTATCGCGTCCGGGACACCGTGTCATCGACGACGTCGGACATGTTCGACGTCGTCGCGGGCGCGACGGCGTCGATACGACTCGACGTCTCGACGAGCGGAACCGTCGAAGGGAACGTCATCGTCCCCGAAGGCGAATCGGCGGCGGGACTCACGATCCACCTCGTGCCCGCTCCGTCGCGCAATCCGAGCCAACCGAACAGCCCCAGGACCGGAGTCGACGGGCACTTTCGGATCACGGTTCCGGGTGGCCGCGACATCGAACTGACCGCGCATCACCCCCTCCTGATTCCCGCGCCGGAGGGCGGCAACGCGCGCGTACGCGCGGGATCGAAGGACGCGACGATTCGCCTCGTGCGAGGCCCCGCTTGCCGTGTGGCGTTCGACCGCGCACCCGCGACGGCGTCCAACGGACCGGGCGCGAATCCGATCTACGTCTACCTCTGGAAGGGAGAAATGGCCGGCCCACCCGCGCGGACGGTCGCGGCCGTCGTCGAGGGTGCACAGGCGCGATTCAGCCACTACGACGCGGGCACCTACTCGGTGCTGGTCGACCTGCCGTCTCTCGCGCCCGTGGTGCTGACGAACGTCCGACTCGGCGACGCCGAGACGACTCTCGACCCGGTGACCCTCTCGACCGGCACGACCATCACCATGACGGTCTCGGCACGCCCCGGTCAATCGCCTCCCCGCATCGGCGTGACGGCCGTGCGCCTCGGCGCGCTCCCGGCCTACCAACGATCCAGCGCCCCGAACGACCCCTTGCGCGTTGCAGGCCTCGGCAGGGGTCGGTTTCGGGTGTGGGCCTTCTCGCAAATGGACGGGGCGACCGTCTTCGAGCAGGAAGTCGAGGTCGACGGCACGACGGACTCGTCATTTCGCGTCGACCTGAAGTGACCTCGGTCAACTCACCGTGGCTCAGCGAGCGGTCGAGAGCCGCAGGAGGACCGCCTGGGCCGAGCGGAGTTCGTCGCCGGAAAATCCGGCGATCGGAGCGTCGCCTGCCTCGCCCGCGCCCGGTCGGGGGTGTCGCTCATTTCGGCCGGAGGATACCCGGAGACGTCAGCGTCCGCGGGCTCGGATCGCCGCTTCGACGCGCGCTCCGTACTCGGGGTCGGCCCGGCGGAAGTGCTCGATCGAGCGCGCGACGATCTCGGGGTGGGGCACCTTTCCGAGCGAGCCTGCGATCGACTCGATGAGCCGGTCCCGCTCGGGCGCGGTCATCACGCGGTAGAGCAGACCCGCCTGAACGAAGTCGCTGTCCTCGCGGTGAACGGTCGGAGCGTAGGTTCCCGACGGACCGTCGGCCGCGAGCCCCGCGTAGAGCGGCTCCCCCGTCTGCTGGGGGCCGTCGAAGCCGTTGGGTTCGTAGTTGGGCCCGCGCGCGCCGTTGTCGCCCGCCTGCATCGCGCCGTCGCGGCCGTAGTTGGTCGCACCCGACGCGACCCCGCGCGGCGCGTTGACGGGCAGTTGCGTGTGATTGATGCCGAGGCGATAGCGATGCGCGTCGCCGTAGGCGAAGAGGCGACCCTGGAGCATCTTGTCGGGCGACGGTCCGACCCCCGGCACGAAGTGCCCGGGATCGAACGCCGCCTGCTCGACGGTCGCGAAGTAGTTGTCGGGGTTGCGATCGAGCGTCATGCGGCCGATGTCGATCAGGGGATAGTCCCTGTGGGACCACACCTTCGTCACGTCGAACGGATGGAAGCGGTAGCTCGCGGCGTCGGCCTCCGGCATCAGCTGGACCTTCAGCGTCCACGACGGGTGTTCGCCCCGTTCGATCGCCGCGTGGAGGTCGTGCTGGTGCGCCTGGGGGTTCTCGCCCCCGACCTTCGCCGACTCCTCGTTGGTGAGGCAGCGGATGCCCTGGTTCGTCTTGAAGTGGAACTTGACCCAGTGGCGCTTGCCGGCGGCGTTCACCCATTGGAACGTGTGCGAGCCGAAGCCGTCCATGTGCCGGAACGAGGCCGGGATGCCCCGATCGCCGAAGAGGAACGTGAACTGGTGCGTCGCCTCGGGGCTCCTCGAGAAAAAGTCCCACGCGTTCGTCGCGCTCGCCTCGTTCGTGTGCGGGTCCTGCTTCTGGCTGTGGATGAAGTCGGGGAACTTGATCGGATCCCGGATGAAGAAGATCGGGGTGTTGTTCCCGGTGAGATCCCAGTTGCCGTCCTCGGTATAGAACTTCAACGCGAAGCCGCGCGGGTCGCGGACCGAGTCGGCGGCGCCACGCGAACCCGCGACGGTCGAGAAGCGCGCGAACATCTCCGTCTTCTTTCCGACACGCTCCATCATCCGCATGCGGGTCCACTTCGGCACGTCGGGGTTGGTCACTTGGAAGTGACCGAAGGCGCCCGACCCGACCGCGTGGACGACGCGCTCGGGAATGCGTTCGCGGTTGAACCGCGCGAGTTTCTCGAGGAGGTGCTGGTCCTGGAGGAGGAGCGGCCCGTTCGGGCCCGCGCTCTGGGACCGTTGATTCTCGGGGACCGGTGCGCCGGACTCGGTACGCAGGACGTGGGACATGAACGGCACCTCCAAGTCGACCGCCGACGACCGGCCGACGTCGATCCGAAGAGTTTCACCCGCCCGCCCTCATCCGTCCAATCGATTATGATTTCATTTCTGATCACCGGAGGTTCTCATGCCCCCCCTGCCCACGCTGCGCCAGCTCGAGTACCTCGTCGCCGTGGCCGACCACCTGAGCTTTCATCGGGCGGCGGCGGCCTGCCAGGTGAGCCAGCCCGGGTTGAGCGCCCAGATCCGCGAGCTCGAATCGACGCTCGGGGTCCCGCTCTTCGAGCGCGATCGTCGCCACGTGCTCGTTCTCCCCGCCGGTCATCAGGCGGTCGATCGCGCGCGCCGGGTGCTCGCCGAGGCGTCGGGGCTCGTCGAGGCGGCGCACGCATTCCAGCGCCCGCTCGTGGGCCCGCTTCGTCTGGGCGTCATCCCGACGATCTCGCCGTATCTCCTGCCGACGGTCCTTCCACGAATCCGGCGCCGACATCCCGAATTGCGCCTCGCCCTCCACGAAGCGCCGACGGCCGATCTCGTCGCGGCGCTCGCGCGGGGAGAAACCGACGTCCTGCTCCTCGCCCTCGAGGCACCGCTCGAGGGTCTCGTGACGCATCCGCTCTTCGAAGACGCGTTCGTCGTGGCCCTTCCCCGAGGTCACCGGCTCGCCGCGCGAAAGCGTCTCGACGAATCCGACCTCGACGGCGAGGCCGTGCTCCTGCTCGCCGACGCCCACTGCCTGCGCACGCAGGCGCTCGCGGTCTGCCGATCGGGACGCATCGACGAACGGGCCGACATGCGCGCGACGAGTCTCTCGACGCTGGTTCAGATGGTCGCGGGGGGCGCGGGGCTGACGGTCCTGCCCGAACTGACACTGTCCGTCGAGGGGAAGCGGGCGGACCTCGCAATCGTCCGGTTCGCGCCTCCCGTCCCCCACCGAACGATCGGGCTGGCGTGGCGCGCGACGTCGGGCCGCGCCGCGGAGTTCAAGGTGTTGGCGGCGTCGCTCGTCGGCTCGAAACCCGCGTGAGTGGGCGCCTGGAGTCGCGGCTCTTGCGCGCACGGTCGAGGGCGGGCACGCTCCCATCCGCTCGCGAATGACGCGTCGGGAGTCCTGCGGCGGTGACACGACCCGGATCTCCCCCTCCGACGTCCCGCACGGCGCACCTCGTCTTCGCGGCGTGCCTCGCCGCCGGGGCGGCGCTGCGATTCACGGGCCTGACCCGGGAGAGCCTGTGGCTCGACGAAGGATGGGCGCTCAACATCATCGACCGCGCCTCGCTCGGCGACGTGATCCGCACCGCGTCCGGTGAGGTTCATCCTCCCTTCTATTACATCCTCGCGTGGATCTGGTCGCAGGTGTTCGGCCTGTCGGACGTCGCGCTGCGCTCGTTTTCAGCACTCCTCGGGGCAGCGGCCGTCCCGGCCGCGTGGACGCTTGCGCGTCGGCTCGTCGCGCCACGGGCGGCGCTGGTGGCGATGGCGATCGTCGCGCTCTCGCCGCTCCTGATCAAGCAGGCCCACGACATCAAGCAGTACTCGCTGGTGTTGCTGCTGGCCACGATCTCGACCGAGAGATTTCTCGCATTCGCGCAGGGGGCGTCGAACAAGCCGCTGATCGGATGGACGATCGCGACGACGCTCCTCGCCTACACGCATTTCATCGGGCTGACGGCGGTGCTCGCTCAGGCCGTTCTGCTCGGATTCGGCGTCCCGCGGGCCGAGCGCCGTGCCCGGGACCTGCTCGCTCCATGGCTCGTCGGCCACGGCGTCGTCGTGCTGGCGGTCGCGCCGTGGGTGCCGTACCTCGTCGCCGCCATGGGCCGGTTCCAGGGCTTTCCGGGGACGCAGACACCGCACGCACTATGGCGCGCCCTCGTGGGGATCGCGGGCACGGCGCGGGGCGTAGCGATGCTTTTCGGCCTCGCCGCGCTCGGCCTCCTGCTGCGATGGCGTCGGGGGCGACGGCTACCCCCGGGTTTCCGGGCCGCGCTGACTCTCGGAGCGATTCCGATCATCGTGCCGTGGGTCGTCAGCGCGCTCACGCATCCGTCGTTCGTCACCCGGATCACGATTCACGCCGTTCCCCCGCTCGCCGCCGCGCTCGGG
Source organism: Planctomycetia bacterium (assembly GCA_031401505.1). Taxonomy (GTDB): domain Bacteria; phylum Planctomycetota; class PLA2; order PLA2; family JAEUHO01; genus JANNRO01. The sequence goes on along the minus strand of JANNRO010000676.1, from coordinate 555 downwards.
GCCGGCCTCGTGGGTCTTCTACGTCGGCCCCGACGCGCGCTCGCGATCGCGATGGCCGTCTCTCTCGTGGCGCTCGGGCTCGTACGCCTGCGCCCGCGCATCGAGCGCGAGCAATGGCGGGAGGCCGCGGCCCTCGTGGCGTCGGAGTCGAGGCCCGGCGACAGGGTCCTCGCCCTCGGCGTACCGGACGGTCGGCTGCTTCGCCACTATCTCCCGCAGGGCGGCCCCGCCGTGCTCGATGCCACGTCGGGCATCCCGTCCGCGTCGCCGGACGGCGGACGGCTCTATCTGGTCCCGAGCACCCATACGAAGCGCTTCGACGCGTGGCGGGAAAGACTCCTCCGCCAGGGCTGGCGCGAGGGCGAGTCGACGCAATTCAAGCTGGTCCGCGTCGTGAGATTCGGCCCATAGCCGGGGGGGGGGGGGGGGGCGGCGCGCCCCGGGGGGGGGGGGGGGGATGGGGGGCGGCCGCCGGCCACCAACCGGCGGGGGGGGAGACAGTGGACGCCGCCCCCCCCCCCCCACGAGACCGCCACCCGCACCGGCCCGCCCCCC
>JANNRO010000675.1:0-3639 GCA_031401505.1 Planctomycetia bacterium | reverse complement strand
GCCGGCGGGCGCCGAGTGGTTTACCGGCGACATCACGTACGAGGGCGAAGTCAACGAGGTCGTCAAGCAGTACCGACCCGAGTCGATCTGGCATCTGGCCGCCATCCTCTCGGCGACCGGCGAAAAAATCCCCCACAAGGCGTGGCGGATCAACATGGATGGCACGCGCCTCCTCCTCGAAGCCTCGCGTCTCTTCGGCGTGCGCCAGTTCCTCTTCACGAGCACGATCGCGGCCTTCGGGCCGGGCCTCGCCGAACCCGTCGGCAACGACGTCTCGATGCGGCCTTCCACGATGTACGGCTTGACCAAGGTCGCGGGCGAGTTGCTCGGCGAGTACTACAAGACGAAGTGGAAGATCGATTTTCGCGGCGTGCGCTTTCCGGGTCTGATCAGCGCCGTCGAGCCGGGCGGCGGCACGAGCGACTACGTCAACTACATGTACTTCGACGGCGTGAGGAAGGGGGCCTACGAGGCCTTCGTCACGGCCGAATCGACCATTCCGTTGATGTACATGCCCGACGCGCTGCGCGCGCTGATGGAACTCGCCGAAGCACCCGCCGAGAGTCTGCGCCACAGCATGTACAACATCGCGGCGATGAGCCCGCGCGCCGACGAGATCGCAGCCGCGGTCGCCAAGCGCGTCCCCGGCGTCACGCTGACGTTCAAATCCGACAAGACGCGCCAGGCGATCCTCGATTCGTGGCCGAAACGGCTCGACGACTCGGAAGCCCGCCGTGACTGGGGTTGGCACGCCCAATACGACTTGGGCGCGATGAGCGACGACCTGGTCGCGAAGGTGCGCGCGATGTACGGCGTTGCGGCACCGAAGAGCGCACCGCAGAGCGCGCCGAAGCAGTCGACGGCTTCACCGGCGATGAGCCAGCCTGTGGCTCCACCGAAGGCAGTCGCGAAGCCGCTGCCGGCAAAGGCGGCTTCCGCCGTCAAGAAGTCGATCGCCAAGAAGCCCGCCGCGAAGCCGGCTACGAAACCACCGAAGTCAGCCGGAGGATCCCCGGGAGGATCCATCGTGAAGAAGCCGGCCAATTTGAAGCCCAAGGCCAAGGCGGTCGCCAAGAAGAAGGGATAGCAAGGCGTCGGACGCGGGTCCCGCACGCCGATCGACGTTCATGAGCGGTCCGTACGTGCTGCTTTCCGGCGCCTGCGGGACCGAATTGGAACGCCGGGGCGCTTCGACGCCGATTCCGCTCTGGTCGGCGCAGGCGCTCCTCGACGCTCCCGACCTCGTGCGCGAGGTCCATCGCGACCACGTGCGGGCGGGGGCGGCCGTCGTCACGGCCAACACGTTTCGCACCGACAAGCGCACGCTCGCGAAGGCGTCGGTAGCGCTACGCGCACGCGATCTCGTGCGACGCGCCGTAATGCTCGCGCGCGAGGGCATCGCGGAGGCCGCGCCGACACACCGAGTCGTCGTGGCGGGCAGCATCGCCCCGCTCGAAGACTGCTTCCGCCCCGATCTGGTTCCCGCCGACCGGGATCTGCGCGTCGAGCACGGACAGCGGGTCGGCGACCTCGTCGCGGCGAAGGCCGACTTCGCCCTCGTCGAGACGATGAATACGATTCGTGAGGCGGTGGCGGCGCTGGGCGCGTGTCGCGCGGGGCTGCTCCCGGCGGCGGTCTCGTTCACGTGCTCGAAGGGCGCGAGGCTCCTCTCGGGCGAGTCGCTCGACGACGCCGTCGCGGCCGTACGCGAATTCGAGCCGCTCGCGATCCTCGTCAACTGCTGCTCGGTCGCGACCGCCACCGAAGCGGTCGAACGCCTCGTGGCACGCGCGGGATCGACCCCGGTCGGCGCGTACGCGAACGGGTTGGGCCTCCCCGACGACGTACGCGGGTGGCGCTTCGAGGCCGGGCACGGCGCCGATCGAGCGGCCTACGTGGACGCCGCGACACGCTGGCTCGATCTCGGCGCCCGATGGATCGGTGGATGCTGCGGGACGACGCCGGCCTACATCGACGACCTGCGGCGGCTCTTCGACCGACGGGGAATCCACGTCGGTTCGCCGGGGGCATGACGGCCCTCGTCCGGGGTGTCACACTCTCGCCGCACGTTCGAATCGACTACGGGACTGGAGTCCGACTCATGCGCCTTCGCCTCTTCACGCGTTCGGTTCTCGCCCTTTCGCTCGGAACGCTCCTGTCGTCGGTGGGTGGCGCCCGTGGCGTGCGCGCCGACGATCCGGCCCCGGCGCCGGATGCACCGGACATCGACGAGACCCGCGGGTACGTGGGCTATGCGCCCGGGTTCGTCCAGGATCTCGAAGCAGCCGAGCGAAAGGAACTGGGCATCGTGCGCAAGGCCGGGCTCTACGTGATGAGCGTCACGACCAACAGTCCCGCCGACAAGTCGGGGATCAAGGTCGGGGACGTCGTGCTGAAGATCAAGGGCACGGACATGACGGACGCCGAGAAGGTCCTTCCCAAGGACGAAGACGACCAGAAGAAGTGGCGCGAAGGCAAGTTCAGGACGGTCACCTCGACGGTAAAACCGGGCGAGGAGGTCGAGATGCTGCTCGACCGCGGTGGGAAAGAGATGACGGTCAAGCCCATCGCGATCGAGCGGGATGCCATGAAGCGGCTGAACGAAGCGGACCAGGAAGAGCGCGACGCAATCAAAGTCCCCGACGCGGACGGCATGGGCACGCCTCGCGCCCACTCCTACAGCTTCGAGAAACTCCCCGACGATCAGGTGCGTCCCGACACCGTGCTGTCCATCCGGGGCCTGTGGGAGGTCGCGGGCGACGACGATGCCGAGAAAGAGGGCAAGGACAACCACGTGTTGAAGCAGTCGTCGGATCTCGGGGACGACTACGCGCTCGCGGTCGCCAACGACAAGGGCCTGTCGCACCAGGACTCGACGGCGTCGGTCAGGCTTCGGTTCATGGCCGGCGAGAAGTCGGTGTCGGGCGGCATCGTCGTGCGGGCACGCGACCGGAAAAACTGGTACGCGGTCGTAGCCGACGGCGTCGCGAAGAAACTCGAGGTGTTCGTGATGAAGGACATGAAGCGCGTCGTGCTCGCGTCCTCCGATCTCGGCTCGCCCAAGTTGAAGTCGTGGCACACGCTCGAGGTGAAGACCGTCGGCGACACGATTTCGGCGACGTTCGACGGCACGGTCAAGGTCGAGGCAAAAGACACGACGATCAAGCAGACCGGCTGGTTCGGCCTCGTGACCCGCGGCGACGCCGAGACCGAGTTCGACGATTGGAAGATGGCCCCCGTCGCCAAGTAGGCAAGCAGCCAAGTCGCGTCACGTTTTTCTCGAAAGTGTCTGACACTTTTGAGAAAAACCTGGGAACAAAGTCCCGTGTCACTCGCAAGCCCCTCCTCGCCGAAGCGATTTCTCTCGGGCATCAAGCCCACGGGGGATCTCCACCTCGGCAACTACTTCGGCGCGATCCGCGAGCACGTCCGCCTCCAGGGTGACGGCGAGTCGTATTACTTCATCGCGAACTACCACGCGCTGACCGGCCTGCGCGATGCCGCGAAGTTCCGCGAGTACACGCGGCTGACCGCCGTCACCTACCTCGCGTGCGGGCTCGACCCCGCGCGCTCGGTCCTCTTCCGGCAGAGCGACGTGCCCGAAGTGACCGAGTTGACGTGGCTGCTGCTCACCGTGAC
>JANNRO010000674.1:0-5506 GCA_031401505.1 Planctomycetia bacterium | reverse complement strand
CGGGGTCGATCCGCGAGCGAAAGGCCCTCGAGGTCAAGAACACGGCGGAGGACCTGGCCGGACTCTGCGTCCGCGAGGCCCTCTACCACGCCGAGATTTTCGAGAACCTGGGGTTCCGAGATTATCTGATCTCGATCAAGGGCCACACGGTCCCGCTGACGGTCGAGGCCAACCGTCGCCTCGCGGCCGTTTGCGACATTCCCCTTCACCTGGGCGTCACGCACGCCGGATCGTCGGAGCCGTCGACGATCAAATCGAGCGCGGCCTTCGGCATCCTGCTCGGCGAAGGCATCGGCGACACGATCCGCGTCTCGATCACCGGCGACAACCGCCAGGAAGTCCGCGTCGGCCACGGACTGCTCCAGGCGATGGGCCTGCGCGCGCCGACGTTCGATCTCTACGCCTGCCCTTCCTGCGGGCGCGCGGAAGTCGATCTGATCGGGTTGACGAAGAAGGTCGAAGAGGCGACGAAGGACCTGACCTATCCCTGCCGCGTGGCCGTCATGGGCTGCATCGTCAACGGGCCGGGCGAGGCCGCCGAGGCCGACGTATCGGTCTCGGCCGGCAAGGGCGCGGGGTTCATCTATCGCGGCTCGAAGATGATCAAGAAGGTCAAGGAAGACGAGATCGTGCGCGAGTTGCGCGCCGAGATCGAGTCGTGGATCGCCGAGAAGAAGGCGTCGGAAGCGGTGGGCGCGTCGGCGTAGGCATCCGAGCGCCCTGCGCGGGTTCGGCGACCTCCTGCTTCCATAGAGTCACATGCCCTTCCCGCCCGCCCATCCGAGTCTCCTCGCCGCCATCACCGAACGCGGATATCTCGAGCCGACCCCCGTGCAGGCGGCCGTGCTCGAGACCGGCGCCATCGGGCGCGACCTCATCGTTTCGGCCCAGACGGGCTCGGGCAAGACGGTCGCCTACGGGCTCGCGATCGCGTCCACGCTGCTCGGCGAAGCCGAACGCTTCGACGCGCGGCGCGAACCCGTCGCGCTCGTCATCGCGCCGACGCGCGAATTGGCGCTCCAGGTCCAACGTGAACTCGCCTGGCTCTACGCCAAAGCCGGAGCACGCGTCGAGTCGTGCGTCGGCGGGATGGACATCCGTACCGAACATCGCGCGTTGATGCGCGGCGCGCACATCGTCGTCGGAACCCCCGGGCGGCTGCGCGACCACCTCGATCGCGGGCGACTCGACGCGACGCAGCTGAAGGCCGTCGTCCTCGACGAGGCCGACGAGATGCTCGACCTGGGCTTCCGCGAGGACCTGGACCACATCCTCGGTCTGACCCCGCCCGCGCGCCGCACGTTGCTCTTTTCGGCCACGCTCCCGCGCGAAATCGTCGCGCTCGCCAAGCGCCACCAGAAAGACGCCGTGCGCATCGCGACCTCGCCCGAGAACGAGGCCCACGGCGACATCGAATACCGCGCGGTCACGACGCCGCCGCACGAGCGCGACCACGCGATCGTCAACCTGCTCCGCTACTTCGACGCGCGCGGCGCGCTCGTCTTCTGCTCGACACGCGAGGGCGTGCGGCACCTCCACGGCAATCTGCTCGAGCGAGGCTTCTCGGTCGTGCCGCTCTCGGGCGAACTCTCCCAGCCCGAGCGCACGCGCGCGCTCCAGGCGTTGCGCGACGGTCGTGCGCGCGTCTGCGTCGCGACCGACGTCGCGGCCCGCGGGCTCGACTTGCCCGATCTGGGCCTCGTGATCCACGCCGATCTGCCGAAGGACCCGCAGATCCTGACCCACCGCAGCGGGCGCACGGGCCGCGCGGGCCGGAAGGGCACTTGCGTGCTCGTCGTCCCCCACAGCCGCCGCGCGCTCGGCGCACGGCTGCTCGCAGGTGCACGCATCGACGCGATCTGGTCGCCGCCCCCCACCGCCGACGCAGTCCGTGCGAAGGACCAGCAACGGATGCTCGACGAAATCAAGACGTCGAGCGAGACCCCGACGGAAGAAGACCTGGCGCTCGCAAAGACGCTGTTGACTGATCGCACCGCCGAACAACTCGCGGCAGCGTTGGTCAAGATCCACCGCGAACGGCTTCCCGCCCCGGAAGACATCGCGGCCGACGTGCCCGAGCGCCCCCACCGATCGGCCGGCCCGCCGACGCGCGAACGGCGGGAGGGACCCGCGTCCGACTCCGTGTGGTTCCGCATGAACGTCGGTCGCAACCGCAATGCCGACCCGCGTTGGTTGATTCCGATCATCTGCCGTCGTGGCGGCATCACGAACGCCGAGATCGGCGCGATCCGCGTGTTCGACCTCCATACGCTCTTCGAGATCGCGGGCCGCGCCGCCGCGACCTTCGAAGAGGGTCTGCGCCGTCCCGACCCGAAGGACCGACAAGTGCGGATCGAACGGGCCCCGGCCGAGCGACCCTTCCGCCGCCCCGTCCGACGCGACGGGCCGCGACGCCCGTAGGGCGTTGCGCGGAGGGGGCTGGCGACGACGCATCGACCTCGGGCCCATCGACTCAACGAGGCCGCCCCTCGGCACACGCACTGGATCCGCCCACTGCAGGCGTGCGTGTTGCCAGGGAAACTCATCCATCGACGCGCCCAAGCCGCCGACGTACGCTCCGGGCGATGGGCCCTACGGCGTGGACGATCACGACCTCTCCCGACGCATTGACGGAAGGGCTCTTCGGCCAGGTCGTGCTGTGGGCCTTCGAGATCCTGCCGTTCCTCCACCGGAAGGGGATCTTTCCCGGCTGGGACGTCAAATCCCGAATGTACGGGGCGGAACCCGGATTCACGGTCATCCCGGGCGTGTTCGATCTCGCCTACGCTCCGCCCGAGGGGTGCTGCGAGCCGATCGACCTCCTGCGCCTGCGGGACACCCATATCCGCGTGCTCGGAGGGGGCCATTGGGACTACCTGAGCGGGCTTTGGCACACCTACTTCCGCGTCCCGGCGCGGACCCTTGCCGCTGCCGACACCATCGGCCTTTCAGCCGGCTCGCTCGGGATCCACTACCGGGGCACCGACAAGAACCGGAGCCCGTGGGACACGAATCCCGTCACCCGGGGCGACTTCCTGACGCTCGTCGAGGACTTCCTCGGGCGCCAACCGGAGTTCACCTCGGTCCTCGTGGCCACCGACGAGTTCGAATTCGTCGACGAGGCGCGGCGTCGGCTCGGCGGTCGGACGATCGTCAACCTGGGTGAGGTCGGCTTCTTCAAAGAGAAAAAAGGCGATGGTGCCGCCAAGGCGGACCGGGCGCTGCTCGACTGCGTGCTCCTGTCGCGATGTCGGACCGTGCTGAAATGCAGTTCCGCGTTGTCTGCATTCGCGAAAGTCCTCAACCCTGCGCTCGCGTGCTTCCGTGTCTCGGCAAGCAAACTCCTCCGCGACGTCCCGTACTTTCCCGAGGCGTACATTCCGCGGCTCGCGAGTCCGGATCCCGAGTGCCGGCGCATCCTCGAGCGCCAGTTCGTCGGCGACTGGATCGAGAACCCGCGCGCCCGCGCCCGGTTCGGTCGGCCGTTCCGGACCCTCCCGCGTTACCGCAGGTCCAAACGGATTCGGAAATGGCTGACCTCGCTCGTATCCCGCGCCCCGTGAATCGGGGCCGCGCCCTGCTCAGCGGCCCGCTCGATCGCCCCCGACCTCGCGATGCGCGATCGTCGGCACGACGGACGGACGGCGATCCTCGGACGCGGGTCCCGTCGCCCGTTCCGGGCCGTACGCTTCCCGTCCGATGATCCACTACCTGACGACGACCGGGGGCGAGTCGACCGTGCGCGGGTACCTGAAGAGCCGCGGGCAGGCGCTGGCGCCGATTCTCGAGGCCGTGCGCTACGAGGACCTCTTCACGAGGACATCGCTACCGCGAGGGTGCTACGTCTTCGCCGACCTCGAACGCCTGTCCGAACCCGCGCTCGCCTACGCCGACAAGTTGTTCGGTTTGCTCGAGGGACGCGAAGGCGTCACCCTCTACAACCGCCCGAGTCGCTGTGCGCTGAAGGATCGATTCCAACCGTTGATGCAGGAGGCGGGAATCAACGAGTTCACCTGCCATCCCGCGACCCGCTTCCCCGCGACGATCCGCTACCCCGTGTTCCTGCGCCAGCAGAAGCGGCACGACGGCCCCGCGACGCCTCTTCTCCACGACGCACGGGAACTCTCGAACGCGCTGGGCGACATGTGGCTGCGCTCCGTCGATCTCGCACAGATCGCGGTCGTCGAGTTCGTCGAGACTAGGCAGGCCGACGGATTCCGACGCTTCTTCTCGGGCTTCCTCGTCGGAGGCCGGATCGTCATCCGCTACACGCTGACCTCGAGAGAGTGGGTCCAGAAGAAGTGGGAGACGATCACGCCGCAGATGGTCAGCGACGAAGCCGACTACATCCGTCGCAAGCCGCACGAGGCGTGGATGCGCCGGGTGTTCGCTCAGGCAGGCATCGACTACGGGCGGCTCGATTTCGGCATGTCGGCCGACGGGCGGCTGCAGGCGTGGGAAATCAACACCAACCCCGGCTTCATTCGCTCCGCCGACTCCTATCCGAAGGAACTGCTGTCGAACAGCCAGTACGTCGGCGACGAGTTCGAGACGGCGTTGCGCTCCCTCGACGTCTCGTCGTCCGGGCCACCGATCGGGATCCCGTGGACTCCTCCCGCGCATTCGGGCGGCGGCTGGGTCACCACCCGGCGCCGAATTCCAGGCCGTCACCGTCTGCGCGGCCTGCTACGGATGCCCGGACTTCGGGCGTGGAGCCGCGCGGTCGTCGGACAACGGCTCTACGAGCGCGCCTCCGAGACGCAATCGCGGTAGCCGAACGGCGAGGACGGGTCGACGCAGTCTGACCGGCGTCGGCGCCCACCTCGAACGCGGCCCGCAGAAGCGCCTTGACGCGCTCGTTGCACTCCGGATCGCCGGCATCGGGTGTCCTGACGCGCGGAGCCGGAACGTGAACGCCGAAATTGCTCGACACAAGTCTGCCATCGACGAGACATGCCGACGCCACAGCGTCCGAAGTTTGGATCTGTTCGGCTCGGCCGCTACGGGGGACTTCCGTCCGGGCGCGAGCGATTTTGATTTTCTCGTCGAATTCGAGGCGATGCCGTCCAGTGGGTACGCAGACGCCTATTTCGGCCTGCTCGAGTCGCTGACCGAACTCCTCGGCCGCCCTGTCGATTTGGTCGTGACGTCCGCGATCCGGAATCCGTACTTCCGCGAGTCGGTCGAGGAGTCGAGGATTCCGCTGTATGCGGCGTGATGCGAGGAAGTACCTCGACGACATCGCCCACGCCGCTCGGCTGATCACCCAGTTCACGGCAAGAAAGGGATACGGCGACTTCACCGGCGACGAGATGCTACGTGCCGCCGTCGAGCGCGAGTTCGAGATCATCGGCGAAGCGATCACGCAGCTCGCGAAGCTCGATGAGTCGCTCGCGGCGCGGATCAGCGACCGTCGTCGAATCGTCGCGTTTCGCAACATCCTGATCCATGGCTACGCAGACGTCGACCCCCGAGTCGTCTGGAGCGTCGTGGAGAACGATCTCCC
>JANNRO010000673.1:0-5768 GCA_031401505.1 Planctomycetia bacterium | reverse complement strand
CCGGCTCTTCTCCTATCCCTCGCGGGTCGTCATGGCGGCGGCCGGTCCCGGGGGACCGGCGGCCGCGCTCGTTTTCGGACGGAGAATCCGTACCGGTCGGGAAGGCCTTTGTCGGGCGTTGCTCGGGCGTGGGCGCCCACGAACGCGGTTATCGGTCGAGCGCGCCGGCAACGTCGCCATCCCCGGGTATCCTCCCGGCCCGTCGGGCGATCGAGACGCCCCGTCAGTCGTCGAAGGGCGACGATCGACGGGGCGCCCGGCTCGCGCGCGTTCGGAATCGCGGTCCTCATGTCCAATCTCTTCGAGTGGTGTCTCGGCAAGTTCTCGATCGACATGGGGATCGACCTCGGGACGGCCAATACGCTCGTCTGCGTGCAGGGGCGCGGCATCGTCCTGAACGAGCCGAGCGTCGTGGCCGTCAAGAAGGGAACCAACAAGGTCCTTCTCGACGGTCGCGCGGTCGGTGACACGGCGAAGGAGATGCTCGGAAAGACGCCGGGCAACATCGTCGCCATCCGCCCGTTGAAAGACGGCGTCATCGCCGATTTCGAGATCACCGAAGCGATGCTCCGGTACTTCATCCACAAGGTGCACGACCGTACGTGGGGCGTTCGCCCCCGGATCGTCATCGCGATTCCGTACGGCATCACACCCGTCGAGAAGCGCGCGGTCATCAACTCCGCCGAGCGCGCCGGAGCGCGTAAGGTGTATCTCATCGAGGAACCCATGGCGGCGGGCATCGGCGTCGGGTTGCCGATCACCGAGCCGCAGGCCTCGATGATCTGCGACATCGGCGGCGGCACGACCGAGGTGGCGGTGATCTCGCTCGCGGGCATCGTGACCGCGAAGCCCGTGCGCGTCGCGGGCGACGAGATGGACGAAGCGATCGTCAACCATATGCGCAACACCTACAACATGCTGGTGGGGGAGCAGACCGCCGAGAAGATCAAGATCGGCATCGGTAGCGCGTACCCGTTGAAGCGCGAGATGACGATGGACGTGAAGGGCCGCGACTTGAAGCAGGGTCTGCCCCGCAAGGTCGTCGTGACGAGCGAGGAAATCCGCGAGGCATTGCTCGAACCGATCCGCGCGATCACCGACGCCGTGCGCGCGACACTCGAAGCGACGCCGCCCGAACTTGCAGCCGACCTCGTTGACAGCGGCATCGTCATGGCCGGCGGCGGTTCGTTGCTCCGCGGGCTCGATCGCGTGATCGCGGAAGAAATCAATCTGCCCGTGCGCGTGGCCGAAGACCCGTTGACCGCGGTCGCTCGCGGCACGGGCGTGTTCCTCGAGAAGTTGTCCGAGTTGAGGTCGTCGCTCGATCAGGCAGAAGACTAGAGATCGGCGACGAAATCGTGTGGGGCGCGGCCCGCCCGGGTCTCGTGCCCGGGTGAGACGCTCCCGCGGGCCACGACGTTCACGGCGCCTCGATCGCACGCGTGTGCGGTCGAATGGTTATCGGACAGAACGGAGCCGTCGGAGGTTCTTGCTTGACCCGGCTCGGGGGCGGGGGTCTAATCCCATCTGTAGGGGTAGAGTTTCCGATCGACCCCTACAGATCGCCTCGTCGTCGTCGTCCGTCCATGGTGCCCTGTGGACCGCGAGGGCCTCGGGTGTCGTGAGGGTTTCGCCATGCGACGTCGTCGCCGGCACATGTTCGCCCTGGTCCTCGTGGCCCTCTTCGTGCTTCCCGTCGTCAAGCCCGATGGATTCCCGGCGCTCGAGGGTTGGTTCGACGGAGCGCTCCACTGGACGTCGCGCCTCGGATTGACGTCGTCGAGTCCGCTCGATCCGACCGCACCATCGGGTGAGGCCGACGTCAAGCGGGCGCGCGACCTGGCGGTCATCAACCTCGAGCAGCGCGAGGCGTTTTTTGCGTACGTCGAGGAGACGAGTCAGCGCACCGGGCTTCGTGACACGATCGGCTCGCTCGACCGACTTCCGCTCGCGCTGGCGGCCCGTGTCATCCGGGCGAGCGACGCGTCCAATCAGCGTCGGAGCATCCTCATCGATCGAGGCGAAGCCGATGGACTCGTCGAGGGCGCTGCAGTGGTCCAGGGCGGCGTCTTCGTCGGAACGGTCCAGCGCGTGGACCCGCACTCGGCACGCGTGCAATTGTTGACCGATGCCCCCGCGCGTCTCGGCGTCGCGATTCGCACCAAAGAGGGCGCACGGGCCACGGCGTGGCTGCGCGGGGGCGGCGACGAAACTTCGATGCCGTTGCGCAAGCTCCGGGCTCCGGACGGGATTCACGTCCGACCCGACGATCCGGTGCTGACGAGCAACGAGAACGAACTGATTCCCGCGGGGCTCGTCGTCGGCCACGTCGTGTCTGCAGCCGACGTCGATGCCGATTTGCTCGTCGAGGTGCGGATCAAGCCCATGTTCGATCTCGTCCGCACGACGACCGTGCTCGTGCTGCTGCCGCCGAGATAGCGGGGGTTGCGATTGCTCCAGATGGCTCGTGATCGCCGGGGCATGGGCGCCCGTGCGTTCGACGGGTGAAGAGGTTTCGATGGGATTGCTCGTTCTGTTCGCCCTGGCGGTCGTCGCGTGCGCGATCCCCGATTTCGCGCCCGCGTTTCTCGGGATTCGACAGCATTGCCCCGACTTGTTCGTGGCGGTCGCGGTCGATCTCGGACTGCGCAGTCGCGGACCCGGGGCGCTGGCGGGCGCGGTCGTGCTCGGACTCCTTCAGGATTGCGCGTCGCTCGATCCGCTCGGCACGCACGCGTTCGTGCTGGGCCTGATCGCGTACGTGTTCCAGCGTCCCGAGCGTCGCGAGCCCCTGCGGGGGGCCTCGCGCGCGCTCCTCGTGGGACTCGGAACGCTGCTCGCGCACGCCATCCTGCTGCTTCGGCTGCTGGTCGTCGCGCGCGGGGGCGTCGGTTTCGACTCGATCGGTGCGGCGTTCCCGATCGCGTTCTGGACGGCGCTCGCGTCATGGCCGTTGCTCTCGCTCCTCGATCGCACGCATGCGCTCGACGACTTCGGGGGGCGCCGACATGGCCTTTCGACGTAGGCTGCTCGTGCTGCTGCTCGGGACGGCTGCCCTGCTGGCGGTCGTCTGGGGACGACTCTTCCAGCTCCAGATCGTCGCGGGCGACGGATATCGCCGCGCCGCCGATGCGTCGACACGTCGCCGCGAGTCGGTGCTCGGCGCCCGCGGCCGGATCGTCGACGCGAAGGGCGAGCCGCTCGCCCACGATCGCAGCATCGTCCAACTCGTATTTTCCCCCGCGGAGTGGGCGACGCGCGAGCGATTCCGGTGCCGACGCTGCGGCACGATGCTGTTCGCGCGCACGCCGCGGTACTTCGACCGGGTGGGGCAGCCCGTCATGCCGCCGAAGAGCTGTTCGTGCGGCGCCAAGCGCGGTGAATTGGAATCGATCCCGGCCGACGACCTGGAGCCTCTCGAGACGTCGCTCAATCTACCGCCCGGCACGCTGGCATCGGCCGCCGAGGACCGGATGGAGGAGCTCGCCCGCACGATCGGAATCGTGACGGCCAACCGAGTGCTGGGGCTCGAGGTCGGCGTGCGGGCGCGGGCACGCTCGCTCGAGGCGGACATCCAGGCGCGTCAGGGACTCGACGTCGTGCGGGTCCGGGCGCGCGCGATCGATCGCGTCCTCGAGGATCTCGCGCCCGAACTCGCCGAGCACGCGTTCGAGGCGGAAGACATGCGGGTCGAGCAGCGATCCGATCGATTCGCGCGGCCGATCGTGTGGACCGAGTTCGAAGGGACCCGCGGGACGCCGATTCCCGTCAAGCGGCTCTCCGTCGAGGCCGAACGACTGCTCGAACTCGACCACGCCGGCCGGTTCCGGGGATTTCGGGCGGAGCCCGCGCGCGAGCGCTGGTATCCGCGCTACGGGCTCGTCTCCCAGTTGATCGGGCTCACGGGCGAATTCGAGAGCGCCGAAGAAATGACGGCGTTTCGGGACCGATATGGCGCCGATACGGTTCTCGCGACGACGCGCATCGGACGGATCGGACTCGAGGCCCGCTATGACGAGGAGTTGCGCGGGCTTCCCGGTGTCGTCGTCCGCGAGAAAGACGCGACGGGTGCGTTCGCCGACGTGCGTGTCGAGCGAGCGCCGACGCGGGGGAAGGACCTCCGTCTCCATCTCGACGTAGAGGCCTGTGAAGCGGCGCACCGCATCCTCGCGGCGGCCGCGACGCGCGAGGGGTTTGCCGGCGAAGGCCCGGCCTCGGCCGGGCTCATCGCCATGGAGGCCGATACCGGACACATCGTCGCGTGGGCCGAGGCACCGATCTTCGACTTGAACGGCAGCCTCGACGAGATCACCGAGCGGATCGACGACGACGAGGGCGGGTCGCGGACCGTCGTCGCGGGCGACGCGAGCACCGATCCTGCCGCCGACGTGGCTTCCTTTTCGGTCGAGAAGCCGACGCCGCACGTGTCGATGTCGCGCGTCGCGCGCATTGCGGTCGAGCCGGGCAGTTCGCTCAAGATCCTGACGGCGATCTCGCTGCTTCACGCCGGTCACCCGCTTCCATGGTCGTACCACTGCGTGGGCAAAGGCGATCGAGAGAGCGATCGTCCCCGTTGCCACGGTCATCCGGATGTCGACGTGGTCGGGATGCTCGCGCACTCGTGCAACCGGTTCTGCGCCGACTGCTCCTCCGTTCGGGAGTACTTCGGCGTGCATCGCGAGCTGTTTCCGCAGTGGGCCGCGACCTGCGGCATCGGGCGGGCGACCGGTGTCGATTTCCAGTCGGCGAGTTCGGGGGTGTACCCCGCGAAGGAACTGGATCCGTCGTTGATCCGACAGTTGGCGATCGGGCAATCGGTCACCGCCACACCGCTGCAGATGGTCCGATTGGCGGCGCTCGTCGCCAACGGGCGCCGGCTCCCGTTTCCCCGGATCGTGGCCGACGTCGGCGCAACCCCGGTGCGGGACGGGGGAGTCGAGGTGGACCTCGATCCGACCGCGCTTTCGAAGGTGCGCGCGGGCATGCGCGGCTGCGTCGAGATGGGGACGGCGAAGGGTCAGTTCGACAACGATCCGGTGCTCGCGGGCGTGACCGTGTACGGCAAGACGGGCACGGCGACCGTGCCGGGCAAGTCGACGGACTGGGTCGCGGCCAGGCCCGCCGAACCCGCCGGGTCGGACGCAGCCGACGAGCCTTCGACCGAAGGGCCCTGGCACCTCTGGTTCGTGGGCTACGCCGTCAAGCCCGGCACGCCCACCCTGGCGTTCGCCTGCGTCCTCCACTCGCGCACGACCGGTGACGGCGGCAAATCGGCGGCCCCGGTGATCGCCAGATTCCTGCATCACTGGTACTCGCGATGACGCTCCCCGACCGCTTTCGGCGCGCCAATTGGCTGCTCCTGATTCTGGCGGTCCTCCTGACGACGGCCGGCGTGATCACCGTCGATCGAGCCGCCGACGGCCACACGACCGACTTCACGTTCCTCCAGCTTCGTTGGGCGATCCTCGGCGTCGCCCTCGCGCTGACGCTCATCGCGGTTCCCACCAAACGCGTGGTCGCGGCGGGGTACGTGCTCTACGGCCTGGGCCTCGTCGGGCTCGTCCTGGTGCTCCTCATCGGGACCGGGAAGGGTGCCGGCCGATGGATCGGGATCGGCTCGTTCCGCGTGCAGCCGTCCGAGTTCATGAAGTTGATCCTCGTGATCGCGCTCGCGGGCCACATCCGCTACGAACGAGGTCACAAGCGCCTGCGCGGCCTCGCCTGGCCACTCGCGCTGACGGTCGTCCCCTTTCTGCTCGTGATGAAGC
>JANNRO010000672.1:0-2036 GCA_031401505.1 Planctomycetia bacterium | reverse complement strand
GAAGAAAACGTGCCTGCCTCCCGTATTCCCGAGCGGTCGGATGCGGGTCCCGTCGTCGATTCGGCTCGTGCTTGACACAGGATTCGTGTTCCACTAGAATCGTGTCATGCGAAACGTCACCATCACCCTCGAGGAGCGCGTGGCGGCGTGGGCTCGCGTCCGCGCCGCGGAGCTCGACGTCAGCCTCTCCCGGTTCCTTTCCGACGTGCTCCGCACGCAGATGGACCGGACGTCGGCGTACGACGCCGCGATGCAGGAGTTCCTCGCAGAGCGCACGGAGCCGCTCAAGCGAAAGGGACGGTATCCGAGTCGGGAGAGCCTGCATGACCGCGCTCGTCTTCGTTGACACGAATGTGCTCGTCTGCGCGGTCGATGGAAGCGAGCGCGCCAAGCAGCCCGTGGCGCGCGAGTGGATCGAGCGACTCTGGCGGACGAAGCGCGGCCGCGTGAGTGTCCAGGTGCTCCAGGAGTACTACGTCACCGTCACTCGCAAACTCTCTCCCGGATCGGACCGAGGCCGTGCGCGCGCCCAGGTGCGCAGACTGCTGACGTGGGAGCCGCTGGCCCCGGACGCGAAGACATTCGACGCGGCCTGGAAGCTCGAGGATCGATTCGGGATCTCGTGGTGGGACGCCCTGATCGTCGCGGCCGCCAAGGCGCAGGGATGCGACCATCTCCTCAGCGAGGACCTTTCGGACCGAATGGAGTACGACGGCGTCACGGTCGTCGACCCGTTCGCGACCCGACCGGCCGAGCTCCTCGGAGACGAACGATCGGACGACTCGTAACGTCCGACGCGTCTGCACGTTCAAGCCGACGGAGCAGCGATTCTCCGAGCGGTCGGATGCGGGTCCCGTCGTCGATTCGATGCGCGTCTGCCCTTCCCCGCGCCCCATCCCATCCGACGCTCCGTGAGACCTGTTCGATTTCAGAGGGCCGCACCCCGGAGCAGCACCTTCGCGAAGCCGATCGTGCGGGCCGCGAGCCCCCGTGCGCCATCGCGAAGTTCGTCGCGGTCGGCCACGGGCCGGGCGCTCGTCCCTGGGCCCGCGCTCGCGACCGCCGGGTCACGGCCATGCGCGACGAAGGGATAGGCCGGGAACTGGCAGCCGAGTTCAGCGAACGAGCCGAGCATCTGACCCGCGACCGCGCGGGCGTTGTCATGGCCACCCGTCACGATGAACCCGGCCACCTTGCGCTTCATCAGCGGACGGCCCTCGGTCGCCTGACGGGCGTGCGCGCCGTTCAACCGCTCGACCATGCGGTAGTAGAGGTCGCTCGCCGAACCCCGCCGAACCGGCGTCGCCACGACGATCACGTCGGCCTCGTCGACCAAGGCTTCGTAGAGCTGCTCGCGCCGACCGGTGCGATCGAGCCGCCGGATCGAGCAGGGCCACTGGCCGGCCATCGCCGACTCGCTGTATCGACCCGCGCCCCCCCGGGATCGCGAGTCCCGCAGCCGAATCGAACGCGCGACCGCACCGAGCGTCGCGGCATGCTCGAGCGCGACGTCCAAGAGCGCGTCCGACGTGCCGTCGAGCGGTTGCTTCGGAGTGGGGGGCGTCGTCGAGACGCCGACGACGCGAATCGGCCCCTTGCGCCGGACGGCCGGGGCTTCGAGCGGGACGGGTCGATCGGGCCAATGAACCGCCGTCTGGCGCGGGGTCGCCGACGCGAGATCGACGAGCACGCGACCGCCCACGATCTTGACGGAGTAGGCGGGCACGCGGTCGTCTTCGCGACCGGGCTCCCCCCGACCGGTCGCGCGATGGAACTTCGCGTAGTGCCAGGGGCACGTCACGTAGTCGCCGTCCATCGTTCCCTCGCCGAGCGGACCACCCAGGTGATTGCACACCCCCGAGATCGCGCGGAACGACCCGGCTCGCCACGAAAGCGCGATGGGCGTCTCGCGAGCGTTCACCTGCACGAGGGACGACTTCGCGAGGATGTTCGCGTCACCAACGTCCTGCCAGTCGGGACGAATCACCATGACGCCCACTTGGATGCCGCCCCCCCCAACCCCGGCCCCCCCCCCC
>JANNRO010000671.1:0-6393 GCA_031401505.1 Planctomycetia bacterium | reverse complement strand
TCGGGGGTGAACTGGATGCGTCGAAAGGAGAGCCCGAGCAACGACGCGAGTCCTTTCACGAGTTCGGTCTTTCCGAGACCCGGAAGTCCCTCGAGCAACAGATGCCCGCGCGCCGCGAGCGCCAGCGTCGTCAGGTCGAGGAGCGTCTCCTGCCCGAGCAGGATGCGGCCGAGCGCCGAACGAAAGCGGAGCAGTCGCGATCGCCCCTCGTCGAGTTCGGCAGGCGTCAGGAGACGCGCGGCGGGCCCGGAAATTTCACCGTCGGACATGACACCTCCGCGACGCTTCTCGTACGCGCCGTCTCGCACTCCGTGCCATTCGCCGCGTGATGCGAATGTTACTTGCCCGTCGTCGATCCGGCGCTACCCCCGTTCGCGTCGGCCGGCATGAAGAACTCACGCACGACCTCGCGCAGGTGAGGTGCCACGCGACGCCGCCACGTGGCCTGACCGGCGCCGACATCGCCCGCCGAACCCGGGCCCGCGTCGGCGTTCGGGACCGGATTCGTTTCGGGGTCGCTCCGTGCGTACGTGACGACGGAGGGAGAGTTGGGGATCGGAGTCCCGTGCGCCAATCGATCGGCCTTCAACGAGTCGGTCTCGCCCTCGGTCGAGCCGTTCAAACCGAGCGCGGCGTCGCCCCGTCCCCGACTCACGCCGCCCCTCCCGGGTCGTCGTCCCACCACGAGCCGGCCGTGGGCGCCCGAACCGGGCGCCTTCCCGGAACCCTTTCAAGTTCCGCACTCCTCCGGTCGCTTGCCATCGCAGATGGCGCATACCTTGTCGCCGTCCTCGAACGGGTCCGACGACGGGTCACCGGCCAGCAGTTTCTGGAGATCGGCGAGTTCTCTTCCATCGACGAGCCCCGCACGGGCGAGCTCGGCCAACCGGTCGTTCGTGGCGGCTGCCAATGCCTCGGCCAACGCCTTCCACGTCGCGGGGTCGGTCGAAAGCAGCGACGGATCGATCGACGCGCCGGGTCGATCGAGCCCCAGTTTCTTCGCCAACTCGGGCGAGATGCGCGGCGCGAGCCCGGCCGCCCTCGCGGCGTTCGCAAGCTCCGCCAGCCGTTCGCCGGCGCTCTTCGAGCCATCGGCCCCGGTGCGTCCGCTCGCGAGTTCGGCGAGGTCCGACGCGAGTCGCTCGAGCGCGGATGACTTCTCGTCGGTCGCGCGCGTCAACTTCTCGGCAAGCGCGTCGAGATCCGACCACGGGGTCGCGTCGCCCTGCTCCGCCTTGCGTTCCAGCGCGTCGGCGCGATCGCGGTGCTCCTGGACCGCCTCCGGTTCGAGCACGCGTTCGCGCTCGAGCAAATCGATCTTCTGCTCGAGGCGAGCCAGCGCCTCGCGAAAGAGCGGATTGGGCGGGATCGGCGGCGCGACCTCGGGGTCGGGCAGGCACCAGACACCGAGCAGCGCGGCCAGCGGGACCAGCGTCCGAGCCGCGAGCCGCCCGGTCCGAACGCGCGGCAAGACGGATCCGGCGTCGCGAATGCGGACCGACACTCGATCGGACCAGGCCGACGCATCGGTCTCGGCGCTGGTCGAGAGAAGCGCCGCGAGCGAGAGCCGGCGGTCGAGGTGCAACGCCGCCTCGGACGGCGTGACGCCACGCGTGCGCACGCGCCAGACACCGAGCAACGCCGGGACGACGAACAGCGCCAACCAGAGAGTTGACGGCGCGAGTACGACTCCGAAGACGCGCCCGACGAGGACAAGGGTCGCGAGCCCGATGGCGAGGACGAACGTCCCGTCGGCAAATCCGCCCAGGAACAAGCTGAGCGCCACGCGACGCCGAAGCGCCGTCACGCCGCGATCGATGTCGCGAGCGACATCGGCATCGGCATCGACTCGGGGAGAGGCGGTGTTCATCGGCGGCGCGTGAAGTGTATCTCCCCCCGCATCAAGGTTTTCCCGGAAGTGTCTGACACTTTTGGGAAAAACCTCGGCCGGATCGGTCGGGTCAGGCGAACCGGCTCGGTCAGGCGAGCTCGAGACGACCGGTGGAGTCGCCGAAGGAATCGCGACGGACGCCCACCCGGTCGAGCCCCATCCGATCGAGTAGAGACACGTAGAGATTCGCGACCGGCGTGCCCCCCCGGACGCGCAGGTGCCGTCCCGTTTTCACCGTCCCGTTGCCTCCGCCGACGAGCACGATCGGCAAGTCATCGTGATTGTGGCGGTTCCCGTCCCCGATCGCGCTGCCGTAGACGATCAACGTGTGGTCGAGGACCGTGCCCTCGCCCTCGGACATCGACGCGAGCCGAGAAACCAGCTTCGCGAAGAGTTCCATGTGGAAGCGATTGATGCGCGCGATCTTGCCCTGCGCCTTGACCTCGCCGCCGTGGTGCGAGAGTCCGTGGTGTCCCTCGGGCACGCCGAGCGAGGCGTAGCTGCGGTTGCTCCCCTCGTTCGCGACGAGAAACGACGCGACCCGCGTGACGTCGCCCTGAAATGCCAAGGCGATCAGATCCCCCATCATCGTCACGTGCTCGGCGAAGTCGCGGGGTTCGTCGATCGGGCGTCCGTCGGCATCGTAGGGAACGCGTCCGCCGTTCTGGTCCTTGCCGCCGAGCAACCGACCCTTGGCGGTCGTGCCCGCCGGCACCGGCTGGGCCTCGGTAGCGGCACTGCGGGCGAGACGGGCCTCGACCGAACGTACGCCTTCCAGATACTCGTCCACCTTGTGCTGGTCGCTCGAGCCCAACCGCCCGCGGAGCGACTTCGCCTCGCCGAGCACGAAGTCGAGGATGCTCGCGCGGCGGCGGCGACGTGCCTTGCGCTCCTCGGGCGTGCCCGGGAACGGATCGCCGAAGAGCCGATCGAACACGGCCTGCGGATCGATTTCTTTCGCGTTCGGCGACGACGGGGTTCGCCACGAGAGATTGCTCGAATACGCACACGAGTAGCCGGAGTCGCAGTCGCCCGAGACGGCGCCGGGTTCGCAGCCGACCTCAAGCGAAGGAAACGCCGTCTCGGCACCGACGGCCTGCGCCGCCACCTGGTCCACCGACACGCCGACACGGATCTCGGACCCCGACGTCTTCTTGGCCTGCGCCCCGGTCAGGAACGTCGCCCCCGCGCGCGCGTGGTCGCCGGGTCCGTCACCGTTGGCGTTGGCCTTCGCGTGTGCGAGCCCCGAGAGCACGAGCAGTCGATCCCGGTACGGGGCCAACGGTCCGAGGATCGTCGGCATCTCATAGGTCGATCCCTCCGTCGCCGGAGTCCATTGAGGCAAATGAACCCCGTTGGGCACGTAGACGAAGCCCAGCCGGAGCGGGGGCGCCTTCGGGACCGGAGCCGCCGACGCGCGCGTCGCCCACGTGGGGATCATCGCGTCGAGCCACGGTAGCGCGAGTGCGATGCCGGCCCCCTTGAGCAAATGTCTCCGATCGATCGGCGTCGTCATTTCGGCGTTTCCCTTCTCTCGGCGGTCTCACCTCGCGCGCGGCCGAATGCGTCGCTCGCGACGATTCCCAAGACGTAACTCGAGAACCGGTGCCCGCCCGGCGTCGCGGCGTCGACGACGCGGCGAATTGCAGGCGCGTCCCCCTCGACGAGCCCGCGCCCGATCGCGTAGACGAAGAGCTTTTCGGCGAAGCACCGCACGAAGCCCGGATCGGCCTTCACGATCGCGCGCATCTCGCGCGGGGAGCCGAACGTGCGTCCGTCGGGCAGCGTGCCCGATGCATCGATCGGGAAGGCCCCGTCCCTCTCGCGCCAGGCCCCCACTGCATCGTAGTTTTCGAGGCCGAACCCCAGGGGATCGAGTTTCTGGTGACAGGACGCACACGCGGGGTCCCGACGATGCTGTTCCGTCCGCGTGCGCAGCGAGGCCGCCTTCGTCGCCTCGTCGCCCTCGTTCAGGTCGCCGGCGCCCGGCGGCGGCGGCGCGACCGTTTGCCCCAGCACCTGCTCGAGCATCCACTTGCCCCGCCGGACGGGCGAGGTGCGGGTGGGGTAGGAGGTCACCGTCAAGATGCTGGCCTGCGTGAAGATGCCGGCGCGCGTCGCCCCTTCGAGCGACACCCGACGGAAGCGCTCGCCCGCGACGCCCGCGATGCCGTAGTGTTTGGCGAGTCGCTCGTTGAGATACGTGTAGGGACCGTCGACGAAGTCGAGGATGCTCCGGTCCTCGTGCATCACGGCTTCGAAGAACATCTGCGTCTCGCGCAGCATGTCGTCCTTCAACCGCGCGTCGAACGATGGAAAGCGCTCCCGGTCGGGCGTCGTCGCGGCGAGTCGGCGCAGCGTCAGCCATTGTTCGGCGAACCCGTCGACCAGCGAGCCGGCCCGCGGGTCGTCGAGCATGCGGCGGACTTCGGCGGCCAGGTTCGCGCGCAGCGAACCGTCCCGCGCACGGGCGAACAGCGCGTCGTCGGGGAGACTGCTCCAGAGGAAGTACGAGAGCCGCGTCGCCAACGCGTAGTCGTCCAGTGGCGCGATCGCGCGGGGGTCGTCGGGTTTCGCCAGCACCTCGACGTGGAAGAGGAAGTGCGGCGCGACGAGCAGCGCTTCGAGCGCCGTGCGCACGCCCTGCTCGAACGGCGCGCCCGCCTTCACGTCGGCCGTGACGAGCCCGACCAGTCGGTCGAGTTCGTCGGCGCGCACGGGCCTTCGCCAGACTCGGGACGCGAGCGGCGCAAGAACGCCCTTCGCCCGAGCGGCCACGTCCCGCCCACCGGGATCCCGCGCGAAGATGCGCTTGTGGCTCTCGGGCGGGTCATCGACGACCCCCATCGGCCCCGCGATCTCGACCCAGTCGACGTGGAGATTACGGTCGCGTTTCGTCGGGTCGGGGTCGTCGGGTGCGTAGTAGTCGTTGACGAACGCGATCGAGAACGATCGGACGCCCTTCACCCCGCGGAATTTCCCGACGACGACCTCGGGCTTGCGAACGACGGCTTTGACGTCCACCGACGCGACGTCGACCTCCCCCACGCGCCACGCGAGTCGGGCCGGCTCGGGGCCCGCCTGATCGGCGAACACGCGCGCGCGGATCTCATAGTCTCCGTCACGAGGCAACCGAATCTCGCCCGTCGCCGCCCCGTCGGTGAAGAAGTTGACGAATCCGCCACCCGCGCTCGCCTGCGTCCGCGTGAAGTCGAGTTTCTCCGCTTCGAAACGCCGGGCCGGCGCGCCGGGACCGACGGCCACGACGATCGCCTGGTCGGCAATGTGCTCGGCCGCCGCCGCGTACTTCTCGAACAGGAGCGGCGGCATCGAGAGCACGTCGCCGATGCGATCGAATCCGTGGCCGACGTCGTCGCTCGGAAACCCGTCGCTCGACCGGTCGTCGATGCCGAAGAGATCGCGAATCGTGTTTCGGTACTCGAGGCGATTCAACCGCCTGAGCGTCACCCGACCGGGATCGCCCGGGATCGCGGGCGGGGTCGCCGCCTCGATCGCGCGGTCCATGGCCGACAGGAACCGATCCTCCTCGACGGCGGAGAGCTTCGGTGCGTCCTTGGGCGGCATTTCACGTGCGGCAACGCGGGCTCGAACCTTGCGCCAGACGTCGATCCGATCTCGGACGCGGGTCCCGTCCGCCGATCCATCGGCGAATCCGGTCAAGTCGAGGTCGCCCGCGTGCGTCTTCGCGTCGTGGCAGGCGAAACAATGCGATCGGACGACGGGACCGACGTCCGACGCGAGGTCCGCCGGCGCCTTTGCGTCGGACGACGCCGCCACGGCGAGCCATAGCGATGCCGCCGCCGCGACGACGATCGCCGCGGCGGCGGGAAGGCGGACTCGACGCGACGGAGCGGCTTGGGCGACGGGGGCTCTCACGTCCCTACCGTACCCCGCTGCGGGCGCCGAGGATTCAAGCCGGGAGCGCTACGGTTCCTTGCGTTGGATCGCGGCGGCCTTGTCGACGAGTTCCAGGAACTGTGCGCGATCGCCGCCTTCGTCCCGACCCCGCGCGTGCGTGGCGGTATCGCGCACCCAGCGGAAGTCGGCGGACCCTCGGTGCTTCGAGTCGTTGAGCAGCATCCCGAACGCCGCGACCGACGACGCAAAGCGCAGGTTCTGCGAAGCCCGATCGAAGGGCGTCGCGCCGACGTCGACGAGGGGATGGACGTCGAGACGGCTCGACGCCTCACCATTCATGACCGCCGGGGGCACCTTGTGTCGGATCTTGACCGTCAGGAGTTCGCTCGTCGCTCCGAGCGTCGCCCGCGGCGCGAGGACCACGGGTGCCTGGTAGCGGAGCGGATCGACCCCGGTCGCGGCGACCGCGACACCGACGGGCACGACCTCGTAGAGCGCCGTCACGGAGTGACCAGCGCCGACGTCGCCGGCATCCTTCTTGTCGTCGTTGAAGTCCTGCTTCGCGAGCATTCGGTTCTCGTACCCGATCAGGCGATACGCCGAGACGAGCGCGGGGTTGAACT